>JAFECZ010000031.1 GCA_018241905.1 Pseudomonadota bacterium | reverse complement strand
GGCCTGGCCACGGGCGCCGCCCAGCACCTGGTGGATCATGATCTTGGAGTTGGGCAGCGAGAAGCGCTTGCCCTTCTCGCCGGCCGCCAGCAGGAAGGCACCCATGCTGGCCGCAAAGCCGATGCACAGGGTGGACACGTCCGGCTTGATGAACTGCATGGTGTCGTAGATGGCCATGCCGGCGCTCACGCTGCCGCCCGGGGAGTTGATGTAGAACGAAATGTCCTTGTCCGGGTTCTCGCTCTCCAGGAAGAGCAATTGGGCCACCACCAGGTTGGCGGTCTGGTCGTTGACCTCGCCCACCAGGAAGATCACGCGCTCCTTGAGAAGACGCGAGTAAATGTCGTACGACCGCTCGCCGCGGCCCGACTGTTCGATGACCATCGGGACCATGCCCAGGGCCTTGGTGTCTAGTGCGCTCATTTGATTGCTCTTTCCAAAGAGGTTCCTACTGTACCCAAAACAAAATGGGGCCCGTGCGCCAAAGCACAAGCCCCATTCTTGGATGAGGGACAGGGCCGGGCTCTTAGCCCTGCTGCGCCATCAGCTCGTCGAAGGAGACGGCCTTGTCGGTGACCTTGGCCTTGGACAGCACGAAATCGGTCACGTTGTTCTCGATGACCACGGCCTCGACCTCGGCCAGGCGGTTGGCGTCGCTGAAATACCAGCGCACCACGTCGGCCGGCTTCTCGTAGCTGGCAGCCAGCTCGTCCACGTGGGCCTTGATCTGCTCGGGCTTGGCCTGCAGTTCGTTGGCGCGCACCAGCTCGGCCACCACCAGGCCCAGGCGCACGCGGCGCTCGGCTTGCGGGCGGAACACTTCGTCGGGAATCGGGGCCTTGTCGGCGTCCTTGATGCCGCGCTGCTTGAGTTCGGCGCGGGCGCCTTCGACCATGCGCTCGATCTCGCCCTGCACGCTGGCGTTGGGCAGGTCGAGCTCGGCGTTGGCCACCAGCGCGTCCATGACGGCGTTCTTGTTGCGAGCCAGCAGGCGGAACTTGACTTCGCGCTCCAGGTTCTTCTTGATGTCGGCGCGCAGGCCTTCGATCGTTGCGTCGGCAATGCCCAGCGACTTGGCCAGCGCTTCGTTCACTTCGGGCAGGTTGCCGGCTTCCAGCTTCTTCACGGTGACCATGAAGTCGGCCTGCTTGCCGGCCACGTCCTTGCCGTGGTAGTCGGCCGGGAAGGACAGCGGGAAGGTGCGGCTGTCGCCGGTCTTCAGGCCGCGCACGGCGTCTTCGAATTCCTTGAGCATCTGGCCTTCGCCGACGATGAACTGGAAGTCGTCGGCCTTGCCGCCCTGGAAGGGCTCGCCGTCGATCTTGCCTTCGAAGTCGACCGTGACGCGGTCGCCGTCCTGGGCCTGGGCGTCAGCCGGGCGCTGCGCGAAGGTGCGGCGCTGCTTGCGCAGGATGTCGATGGTCTTGTCGATGGCTTCGTCGCTCACGTCGGCGCTCAGCTTCTCGACGGTGGCGCCGGCCAGGTCGTTGATCTTGACTTCGGGGAACACCTCGAAGACGGCGTCGAAAGCCACTTCGCCCTCGGGTGCGCCTTCCTTCTCGGTGATGCGGGGCTGGCCGGCCACGCGCAGCTTGGCTTCGTTGGCAGCCTGGGAGAAGGCCTGGCCGACCTTGTCGTTCACCACCTCGTAGTGCACCGAGTAGCCGTAGCGCTGGGCCACGACGTTCATCGGCACCTTGCCGGGACGGAAGCCGTCCATCTTCACGGTGCGGGCCAGCTTCTTCAGGCGCGAGTCCACTTCGGTCTTGATGGCGTCGACGGGCAGCGTCAGCGTGATTTTGCGTTCCAGCTTCTCGAGGGTTTCAACGTTCACGGTCATTTGGCTTTTCCTTGTAAGGGGTCTTCTGTACTGGTGCGCGGGGCCGGACTCGAACCGGCACGCTCTTGCGAGCGTCAGGACCTAAACCTGGTGCGTCTACCAATTTCGCCACCCGCGCTTGTCTGGATGTACAGAACTTTCTTCAGGTGCGAGCGTCTTCCGTTCGGAAAGCCGCCCGCGAAATTGGCAACCGATTATTTTAATCGGCTTTGGGGGCGATTCTTTTGGGGCCGGAACGAGTCTTCAAGACGCGGGCGTTTCGCGCCTCACCCGGAACCATGCCGCGTACATGGCCGGCAGCGCCAGCAGCGTCAGCACCGTGGCCACGATCAGGCCGCCCATGATGGACACGGCCATGGGCCCCCAGAAGCCGCTGCGCGACAGCGGCACCATGGCCAGCACGGCGGCCGCCGCCGTCAGCACGATGGGCCGCAGGCGCCGCACCGTCGATTCCACGATGGCGTCCCAGGCCGGCACGCCGGCGGCGCGGTCCATCTCGATCTGGTCGATCAGGATCACCGAGTTGCGCTGGATCATGCCGCCCAGCGCAATCACGCCCAAGAGCGCAACAAAGCCGAAGGGCCGGTTCGACACCAGCAGCGCACCGGCCACGCCGGCAATGCCCAGCGGCCCGGTGATGAACACCAGCATGGCTCGGCTGAAGCTGTGCAGCTGCAGCATCAGCAGGGTGAAGATGAGGAACAGCATGATCGGCACGCCCGCCACAATGGAGGAAGATCCCTTGCTGCTCTCCTCTACCGCGCCGGCCACCTGGATGCGGTAGCCCGCACCGCCGTTGTCCTGCCACCTGGCCTCCAGCTCGCGCAGCGACGGCAGCAACTGCTCCGTCACGGTCGCGCCCTGCAGGCCCTCGACGATGTCGCCCTGCACGGTGATGGCGTAGTTGCGCCCTTCGCGCCACATCACGCCGGGCTCCCAGCCGAACACCGGCTTGGCGATCTGCGACAGCGGAATCGCGCGGCCCGACGAGGTGGGCAGGTAGGCGCTCCCGATGTCGGAGATCGCTTCGCGCTCGTCGGGTGTCTGCCGCAGCACGATGTCGATCAGCTTGTCGTTCTCTCGGAACTGGCCCACGTTGGTGCCGGTGAACATGGTGCGCGAGGCCTGGGCGATGGCCTGGCTGCTCACGCCCAGCGCGCGCGCCTTGGCCTGGTCGACCTCCAGGCGAATGACCTTGACCGACTCGTTCCAGTTGTCGTTCACGCCCCGCATGTTGGGGTTGGCGCGCATCTTCTCCTTCACCTCGTCGGCGTAGGCGCGAAGCTGGGCCGGGTCGCTGCCGATCACGCGGAACTGCACCGGGTACTGCACCGGCGGGCCGTTGGGCAGCAGTTTCACGCGGCCGCGCACTTCCGGAAACTCCTCGGCCAGCAGCGCAGGGAACAGCACGCGCAGGCGTTCGCGGTCCTTCACGCCCGCGCTCAGCACGATGAGCTGCGACACGTTGGTCTGCGGAAACACCTGGTCCAGCGGCAGGTAGAAGCGCGGCACACCGGAGCCGACCCAGGTGCTCACCGTCTTCACGCCCTCTTCCTTCATCAGGCGCTGCTCGACGCGATGCGTGACCTCTTCGTTGGCCGCGAACGAAGTGCCTTCGGGGAACCAGATGTCCACCAGGATCTCGTTGCGGCTGGAGTCCGGGAAGAACTGCTGCTGCACCTTGCCCATGCCCACGATGCCCAGCGCAAAGATGAGGATGGTGGCGGCAATGGTCAGCCAGCGGTGCTTCACGCACCAGTTCACCGTGGCGCGAAAGGCGTTGTAGAAGGGCGTGTCGAACAGCTCGTGCGGCGGCGCATTCGGGTCGTGCGGCTTGATCTTGAGAATGAGCGTGCCCAGGTACGGCACGAAATACACCGACACCAGCCAGGACAGCACCAGCGCGATCACGGTGACGAAGAAGATGGCGAAGGTGTATTCGCCCGTGGTCGACTTGGCCAGGCCGATCGGCAGGAAGCCCGCCGCCGTGATGAGCGTGCCGGTGAGCATGGGCTTGGCCGTCACGTCGTAGGCAAAGGTGGCGGCGCGGACCTTGTCGTAGCCCTCCTCCATCTTGCGCACCATCATCTCCACCGCAATGATGGCGTCGTCCACCAGCAGGCCCAGCGCGATGATCAGCGAGCCCAGCGAAATCTTGTGCAGGCCCACGCCGAAGTAGTTCATCGCCAGGAAGGTCAGCGACAGCACCAGCGGAATGGTGATGGCCACCACCAGCCCCGGGCGCACGTCCACGTACCAGCCCAGCCGCCCGCCCTTGTGCAGGCCCAGCGAGATGAAGCTGACCGCCAGCACGATGGCAATGGCTTCGATCAGCACCCGCACGAACTCGTTGACCGAGGTGGCCACGGCCACCGGCTGGTCCTGCACCTGTGCCAGGCGCATGCCGGCGGGCAGGCGCCGCCCGATCTCGCCGGTGGCCGCGCGCAGCGACTTGCCCAGCGCGATGATGTCGCCGCCCTTGGTCATGGCCACGCCCAGGCCGATCACGTCGCGCCCCTGGTGCCGCACCTTGACCTGGGGCGGGTCGATGTAGCCCCGGTGCACGTCGGCAATGTCGCCCAGTCGAAGCTGGCTGCCCGAGCTGCCCCGGATGGGCATGGCGCGCAGCTGCTCCACGTCGGAAAACTGGCCGGCCACCCGCACCTGCACCACGTCCTGCGGGCTCTGGATGGTGCCCGCGCTTTCCACCGCGTTCTGCGTGCCCAGTTGCTGCAGCACCGTGTTGAAGTCCAGGCCCAGCTGCGCCAGGCGCTTTTGCGAGACCTCGATGTAGACCTTCTCGTCCTGCACGCCGAACTGATCGACCTTGGCCACGTCCTTGACCCGCAACAGCTGCTGGCGCACGTCGTCGGCCACCGCCTTCACCTCTGCCGGCGAGAAGCCGTCGGCCTCCAGCGCGTAGATCACGCCGTACACGTCGCCGAACTCGTCGTTGAAGAACGGCCCCTGCACCCCGCCGGGCAGCGTGCTGCGCATGTCGCCGACCTTCTTGCGCACCGTGTACCAGACGTCGGGCACTTCGCTCGGGCGCGAGTTGTCCTTGATCTGGAAGATGATCTGCGACTCGCCCGGCTTGGAGTAGCTGCGGATGACGTCGGCGTAAGGCACCTCCTGCAGCGTGCGCTCGATCTTGTCGGTGACCTGCTCGGCCACCTGCTGCGCCGTGGCGCCCGGCCAGTAGGTGCGCACCACCATCGCACGGAAGGTGAAAGGCGGGTCCTCGTCCTGCCCCAGCTGGAAATACGAGGCCAGGCCCAGCAGCATCAGCACCACCATCAGGTAGCGCGTCAGCGGCTCGTGGTCGAGCGCCCATTTCGAAAGGTTGAAGCCATTCTTGCGCGGCGCGCCGCCGGCAGCGTTGTCGGTCGTCATCGTGGCGGCCTGTTCAGCGGGTGGCGGTGTTGGCGGCGTTCTCGGCCTTGGCGCTTGCGCCGCCCGGCGGCACGGGCTTGTCGGCGGACGGATCCGACTTGCTGTACTTGTCGCGGTAGATGCTCACCTTCTGGCCGGGCGAGAGCACATGCACCCCGGCCGACACCACCAGCATGCCGGGCGTGACGCCCGAGGCGATGACGGCCTCGTTGCCGTCGGCCGTGGCCACTTGCACCGGCTGCGAACGCACCGTCATGCTTGTCTTGTCGAGCACCCACACGGCCGTGCCGTGCCCTTCTTGCCGAAGGGCGCTGGTGGGCAGCTTGAGCACCTGCGCCCCGGCCAGCGACAAGGCCTTGGGCAGCACATAGACCGTGGCGCCCAGCGGCGGCGCACTGGCGGCGTCGATGGCCACCTTGACGGTGTAGGTCCGGGTCACGGCATCGGCCGCGGCCGCCACCTCACGCACCGTGCCTTCCAGCGCCGGCGCGTTGGCCGACCAGCTGCGCACCGTCACCGGCGAGCCGGACTTGATCAGCGAGGCCCGGTCTTCGGGCACGGCGAACACCACGTCGCGCGCCCCGTCGTTCGCGATGCGGACCACCGGCGTGCCGGCGCTCACCACCTGGCCGGGCTCCGCCTCGATGGCGGTGACCACGCCGGCCACATCGGCCACGAGGTTGGTGTACTTGGCCTGGTTGCCCTGCGAGGCCACCTGGGCCTGCGCCTGTTCCAGCTGGGCCTGCGCGGCCTTGTAGGTGCTCTCGCGGCGCTGCAGCTCGGCTTCGCTGATGAAGTTCTGCGCACGCAGGCCCTGGTAGCGCTTGAGGTCGGCCGCAGCCAGGTCGCGGTTGGTCAATGCGGCATTGGCCTGCGCACGGGCGGCCTCCGCGGCCAGCTGGTAATCCTTGGGGTCGAGCTGGGCCAGGACGGCGCCAGGCTGCACATGCTGGCCCACCTCGGCCTGGCGCTGGGTGATCTTGCCGGCCACCCGGAAACCCAGGCGGCTTTCGACGCGCGCCTTGACCTCGCCTGCGAACTCGGGCGCCGTGCCGTAGGAAGAGCTGCCGACCTCGACCACCTTGACGGCGCGCACCGGCTCCGGCGGCGGCGGCGCCTGCTTGCAGGCGGCCAGGCCCAAGGCCAGGGCCAGGGCGGCGCCCGCGGTTCGGAACAGGGTGGCGGATCGGATCGGCACGGTCATGAAAACACCTGATGCGGCATGGTGGGATGGGTCATTACTGACCGGGCGGTTAGTAATCTAGGGTAAACCTGAGGTCGTGTCAACGCGAACGAGCGACGCGCGCGCTGCCCCACAATGCGCGGCGTGCCGGTTTCTCCCTCCCCCTCCAACCCGCCTCCCGAGCCCGCCGTGGCCGGGGAGCACTACGAGAACTTTCCCGTGGCCTCCTGGGTGTGCCCGCCGCACTTGCGGGCGCCCATCGCGGCCATCTATTCCTTTGCGCGCACCGCAGACGACATTGCCGACGAAGGCGACGCGAGCCCTTCCGAGCGGCTGGCCGAACTGGGCGCATTTCGCGCCGATCTGGCGCTGGCGGCAAGGGGCGAAGCGGTTTCCGAACGCTGGCCGGGCGTCTTCGGGCCGCTGGCGCCGGTCATGGCGCGCTACGCGCTGCCCGAATCGCTGCTGGCGGACCTGCTCTCGGCCTTTGCGCAAGACATCGAGAAAACGCGGGATGCGGGCACCTACGCGGGCCGCGCGGAACTGCTGGATTACTGCGCCCGCTCGGCCAACCCGGTGGGCCGGCTGCTGCTGCACCTGTACGGCGTGCACGATGCCGACGCCCTGCGCCGCAGCGACGACATCTGCACCGCCTTGCAGCTCATCAACTTCTGGCAGGACCTGAGCGAGGACCTGCCGCGCGCGCGCCACTACCTGACCGACGCGGACCTGCAGGCCCATGGCCTGTCGCGCGAACAGCTGCGCACGTTCCGGCCCTTGGGCGATGCGCCGCCGCCGCCGGCCGCGCTGACGATGATGGAAGAGCTGGTCCACTGGACGCGCGCCATGATGAACGAGGGCGCGCCGCTGGTGCACCGGCTGCCCGGCCGCGTGGGCTGGGAGCTTCGCTTCGTGGTGCAGGGCGGCCTGGCCATCCTCGACAAGATCCAGGCCCAGGGTTTCGACAGCTTTTCGCGCCGCCCCTCGGTGCGCAAGCGCGACCTGCCGCGCATGGCCTGGCGCGCGCTTCGAATGTAGGGTGCGGCAGGTCCGGAATCGGGCCTCGCACTTTCCGTGACAATTGCGGGCTCATCCAAAAGAAAAGCACGCGCCCCGTTGACCCCTTCCTCATGAGCACTCCCGAGCAATACGTCCAGGACAAGGCCGCCGCCTCGGGCAGCAGCTTCTATTACGCCTTTCTCTTCCTGCCCCAGCCGCGCCGCGCGGCCATCACCGCCTTCTATGCCTTCTGCCGCGAGGTGGACGATGTGGTGGACGAAGTCAGCGACCCCGGCGTCGCGGCAACCAAGCTCGCCTGGTGGCAAAGCGAGGTCGCGCAGGCCTTTGCCGGCCAGCCGCACCACCCGGTGATGCAGGCGCTGATGCCGCACGTGGGCGCCTTCGGCATCGAGGAGCGCCAGCTGCAGGAAATCATCCGCGGCTGCCAGATGGACCTGGAGCAGACGCGCTACCTCGACTTCCCGGGCCTCGCGCGCTATTGCCACCTGGTGGCCGGCGTGGTGGGCGAAGTGGCGGCGCGCATCTTCGGCCAGACCGTGGCGGCCACCACCGAGTACGCCCACAAGCTGGGCCTGGCCCTGCAACTGACCAACGTGATCCGCGACGTGGGCGAGGACGCCATGCGCGGGCGCATCTACCTGCCCGTGAACGAACTGCAGCAGTTCGACGTGAAGGCGCACGAGATTCTCGGCCGCGTGCATTCCGATCGCTTCGTGGCGCTCATGCGCTTCCAGGCCGAGCGCGCGCACCGCTGCTACGACGAGGCGCTCGCCCTCCTGCCGGCGGCCGACCGGCGCAGCCAGAAGCCGGGACTGATGATGGCCAGCATCTACCGCACCTTGCTGCGCGAGATCGAGCGCGACAGCTTCCAGGTGCTGAACCAGCGCGTGAGCCTGACGCCGCTGCGCAAGCTCTGGCTGGCCTGGCGCGTGCAGGCGCTGGGCCGCTTGTGAAACCGAGCCCCCACGCTTCCTCGCTTCGCGAGGTCCGCTACCCCCGCGGGGGCGCTTCTCATCGTGGCGCGGCCCGGCGATGAAAAGGCACCTCGCATGAGGCTCGCGGTGGTGGGCGCCGGCTGGGCCGGCCTGGCTTGCGCGGTGCATGCGGTGCGCGCCGGCCACGAAGTGGCGGTGTTCGAGGCGGCCCGCATCGCGGGCGGAAGAGCCCGGCGCGTCGAGACCGACGGCGGCGGCCTGGCGCTCGACAACGGCCAGCACATCCTCATCGGCGCCTACAGCGCCACGCTGTCGCTCATGCGCGAACTCGGCGTGCAGCCCGAATCCGCACTGCTGCGCACGCCGCTCCAGCTGCGCTTTGCCGATGGCGGCGGCATCGCCCTGCCCCGCCTGCCGGCTCCGCTGGACCTGGCGGCCGGCATCCTGAGCGCGCGGGGATGGACCTGGCGCGACAAGCTCGGCCTGCTGCGCACCGCCCTGGCCTGGCGCGCAGCCGGCTTTCGATGCGATGCAAAGCGCACGGTGGCCGACCTGTGCGCCGCGCTCACACCCCGCGTCACCAGGGAGCTGATCGAGCCGCTGTGCGTGTCGGCGCTCAACACGCCGCTGGACCAGTCGAGCGGCCAGGTCTTCCTGCGCGTTCTGCACGACGCCCTGTTTGCCGAACGCGGCGGCGCAGACCTCATGCTGCCGCGCGTCGACCTGGGCCGCCTGCTGCCCGACGCCGCCGGCGACTGGCTGCTTCGGCACGGCGCGCAGCTGCGCCTCGGGCGGCGCGTCCAGGCGCTGCGGCCCGATGCAGCGCGCTGGCAGGTCGACGGCGAACCTTTCGACCGGGTGGTCCTTGCCGGGCCGCCATGGGAAGCCGCACGGCTGGTGGCCGGTTCGAGCATCGGGGCGAGCGACTGGGTTGCCGCAGCCGAAGGCCTGCGCTACGAGGCCATTGCCACCGTCTATGTCCAAGGCGCGAAGCGCGTGCTGAACGCACCCATGGTGGCACTGCGCAATGGCCCGCTGGCACCCGCCCAGTTCGTGTTCGATCGCAGCCTGCTGGGCGGACCGAAGGGCCTGCTCGCATTCGTGGTCAGCGCAAGCACCGCCAGCCGGGAACAGTTGCAGGCCCAGGTGCTGGCGCAGGCCGCCGCGCAGTTGAACGAAAGCAATCTGCAGATCGTGCAGACCGTGGTGGAGAAGCGAGCCACCTTTGCCTGCACGCCGGGCCTGGTGCGGCCGCCCATGCAGATCGCAGCGGGCCTGCTCGCCTGCGGCGACTATGTCGAGGGCCCGTACCCCGCCACCCTGGAAGGCGCAATACGCAGCGGCTGCGCCGCCGCATCCCAGCTCGGCCCAGCCAGCTGACCGGCCGAGCGCTCTTCCATCGTGATGCGGTGCTTGTCCATGAGGCGGTAGAGCGTCATGCGCGAGACGCCCAGTTCGCGCGCCGCGTGCGTGATGTTGCGGCCTACCCGGTTCAGGGTCAGGCAGATCACGTCGCGCTCGGCGGTGGTGCGCGCCGTGATCAGCGCCACCCCCATGGCCGCGTCGGCCATCGACAGGCCCAGGTCCTGCGGCGCGATCAGGCGCCGATCGGTCATGACGACCGCGCGCTGCACCCGGTTGTAGAGCTCGCGCACATTGCCCGGCCAGGCATGCGCCTGCATCGCCTCCATCGACTGGCGGCTGAAGCCGCGGGCGCGCGTGCGCCCGGCGACGGCGCAGCGCTGGAAGAAATGCTCGGCCAGCACCCGCACGTCCTCCATGCGCTTGCGCAGCGGCAGCACGTCGATCGACAGTACGTTCAGGCGATAGAACAGGTCTTCGCGAAAGCGCCCCACCGCCACCGCCTCGGCCAGGTCCACATGCGAGGCCGCCACGACGCGCACGTCCACCTTCATGTTTCGCACGGCGCCGACGCGGTTGATGGTTTTCTCCTGCAGGAAGCGCAGCAGGTTGGTCTGCAGGTCCAGGGGCAGGTCGCCGATCTCGTCCAGGAAGATGGTGCCGCCGTTGGCCGCCTCGATCAGCCCGTGCCGCTCGGACGAGGCGCCGGTGAAGGCGCCGCGCTCGTGCCCGAACAGTTCGGAATGGATGAGCGTGGGTGCGATGGCGCCGCAGTTCACGACCACGAAAGGCCCCGCCGCGCGCCGGGAGCATTGGTGGATGGCGCGCGCGGCCAGCTCCTTGCCGCTGCCGCTTTCGCCGCCGATGAGCACCGGCGCATCGGTGGCCGCGACCTTGCGGATCTCGGAGCGCAGGCGCGACATCACCGTGCTCTGCCCCACCATGCCCAGCGCGTCGTGGCCCCGCGTTTCGCCCTGGCGGCGCTGGCGCAGCAAGGCGCGCTGCTGCGCATGCAACAGCATCACGGACAAGGCGTGCCAGTCCACGGGCAGCACGTGGTGGTCGAAGAAGCAGTCCAGCACCAGGTCCCGGAACTCGGTCTGCTCCATGGCCTGGGCTTCGCACAGCGCCACCCATTCGATGGCATCCGATGCATGCACCAGCGCCTCGACGGCCTGGGCCGGCATGCCCAGTTGGGAGCCTGCAATGAGCAGGCCCACGTCGAAGTGGCCGTGCGAGAGCGCCCGCTGGGCGGCTGCCACGCTGTGCGCATGCGTGACCGCCCATTCGTGCGCCACCAGGTGCGAAGCCGCAGCGCTCGCATCTCCATCCAGCGTCAGGCAAAGCACTTCCGGCGGCGGCATGTGGCAGGACCCCAAGAGCAGGCAGTGTCAGAAGGACATCGGCACCCGCACCGTCAGCTGCAGGTCGGGCGTGTCGCGCGTCAGGCCCGCACCGATGGACACGTTGATGTTGGTCTTGTCGGTCAGCCGGAACGAATAGCCCAGCAGCAGCGATGCCAGTTGCGTGCGCACCGAGCCGCGCACGGTCTGCCCGTTCTGCGAGGTCGGGCCGACAGAGTAGAGCTCCATGCCGAGGCTGAAGGAAGAGCGCTCGTTGATCGACAGGCCCATGCCGAAGTTGATGCCCCACACATCGCCGGGCTTGATCGACCCCAGCTCTTCCTGCTGGTTGTTCAGCACCAGCCGGCTCACGTTGTCGCGCCCGAAGTTGTAGGTGTAGCTCAGGCCGCCGAAGAACACGGCCGGGTCGCTCGGGTAGAGCCAGGTGACGCTGGGCTGCAGCGAATAGAAGCCCGAGCCGGTGGGCGCATCCAGCGGCAGGCCGGTGCCGGTGGTGTTGCCCAGGCAGCGGGTCACGCAATCGGTGACGACCTCGAACGGGTCCTTGCCCGTTCTCGACTTGAAGCGCAGGCCGCCCACGAGATAGGGCCAGTTCTCCTTTGCGCTGAAGATCTGGTAGCGCATGGCCATCTCCACGTCGCCGATGCCGTGCCCCTTGGTGTCGAACACGTTGTCCACGGCCGAGCCGGTGAATATCTCGCGGCTGACGGTGTTGTCGGAGCGGATCACGTAGGGAACCTTGAGCTCCAGTTCCATCTTGTTGGTCACGCCCCAGCGGCCGGTGAGCGCAGGGATCAGCGTGTTGCGCTTGACCTCGCGCACGTCGATCAGGCCGATGAGGATGGCCGGGATGACCGTGTAGCCCACCAGTGCCACGCGGTCGTTGGACGAGTAGTTGTACTGGAAGGACGGCTCCAGCACGTAGTGGCCCTTGGGCGTGAGGATGCTGGGCTCGTCGAAGATCTGCGCCATGGGCGGCGCCACCGTCGATTGCTCGGCCTGCGCCACGCCCACCTGTACCGGCCGTGTGCCTTCCTGCCCCGCCTCGGCCGCGGCTGCCGCGCTGGCCGCCGTGGCTGCGCCGCCGCCTTCCGGCACCGGCGTGCCCGGCGGGCGCACCGCGGGCTTGCGTGCTTCCTGGCGTGTGTCCTGGCCCTGGCCGAGGCGCTCCTGCAACTGGCGGTAGCGCTCTTCCTGCTCTGCCAGGCGGCTGCGCAAGTCGTCGAGCTGCTGGCTCTGCGCATCGACCTGCTGCTGCAGCGCGTCCACGCGCTTGGCGGTGGGTACCGCATTGCGGCCCGCCTTGTTCTGCTGGCCGGTCTGCTGCGCATGCACGGCAGCCGCAGCACACGCCAGGCATGAGCACAGCACGAGCAAGCGCAACCTGCGCCGGTGGAACGTACGCATGAGCTCCCTCGCCCTTCTTTGTTGATTCGAATTGCTTGGGGCGGACAGACTACGCGTTCCCTTCCCGCCCAGGCAAGGCGCAAGTTGCAAACAAAAGTAATCTCAATTCGGCCGGCCTCCACTGTCACACGGGTGATGCACCTGTGCATTTGCCGGCGCGCCGCGTACCCGGCGTCCCGCATCAATGGTGCGCTTCTTGCATCCCGAGCGGGCAGTACGAACGGCTGACTCGCCGATGTGACAGTCACGTGGCAGTCATCGGATCGGGCTGCACCCCGCATGCAGGCACGCGCCTTCGGACTCGAGGTGTGTGGGCCATCACCAGCGTCATGCAGGTGTGACACATGCGCCATTACGGCGCAGCGCTGCCGGCGTGCCCGCTACGTACTCAATAGCGTGCAGGCATCGCCGCAACCCGCATGCTTCCTAGCAAGTGCCATTAGCCCAATCACGAAAAGTACGTACTGGCCCCGAAGTTGCAGTGCGCGTCGGTCGATTTGCGGAGGGTGCAAGTCGATCGCTTGTCCTTGCGTTTCATCAACCCAAACTGGAGGCTTCATGAAAAAGACACTTTTAGCGTCTGCGCTCGCCCTGGCATTCAGCGGTGCGGCATTCGCTGCCGGCAACCAGACGAACGGAAGCGGCGACGACGGCACGAACGTATCGGTCGACCAGAACCAGATCACGCTGAATGCGAACAACAGCAGCACGCACAGCAACTCCGACAGCAGCGTCCATAACCGCACGCGTACGGGCGACGCCGAGGCCAGTGCAGCTCGCTCGGCTGCGCTGAACAACGGCTCGAGCGGCACGTTCAGCAATGCCTTCAACACCACCAAGGTGGTGGCGCTGAGCAGGCTGGACGGCGTGGTGACGAACAACAACATCCACGGCATTGGAAACACGGCCTACAACGACGGCTCGGCCGCCGGTGGCAAGGGCTACGGCGGCCACGGCGGCACTGGCGGCAACGGCAATGCTGCGGGCAGCGGTACCGGCGGCACGGGCCAAGGCGGCACGGGTGCCATGGGCGCCGTGGGCGCCGCGGGCGGCTCGGCCTCCAATGGTGACGCCAGAAACGGCAGCGCCACCAATGGCGGCGCAACGGCCGGCAACGGCGGACGCGGCACGGGCGGCGAGTCCAATGGCACGGCCAACGGCGCAAGCGGCACCGCCAACGGCGGCAGCGGCGGGCGCGGCGCGGGTGCCGGCGGCGGCGGTGACGGCGGCGGCGGCGGCTCCTCTGGCTTCGCCAGTGGCGGACGCGGCGGCGGCGGCGGCTCGGCCGGCTTCGCGAGCGGCGGCGACAGCGGCAGCTGGAGCGGTGCGAGCGGTGGCAGCGGTGGCCGTGCTGGCGGCGACGGCGTCAATACCGGGGCTGGCGGTGCGGGCGGCGCTGGCGGTTCCAATGCTGCGAGCGCCGGCGGCGCAGGCGGCAGCAACGCCGGCGGCAATGGCGCTTCCGGCGGCGCGGGCGGCACCAACACGGCAGGCTCAGGTGCCGCAGGCGGCGCCGGCGGCATGGGCGGTGCTGGCGGCGCAGGCGGTGCCGGCGGTGCAGCTTCTGGCGGCTCGGGCGGCACGCACACGGCCGGCAACGGCACGGGCGGCAGTGGCGGCTCGGCCACCAACGGCAGTGCCACCAATGGCAGCGCGTCCAACGGCAACAACACCGCTGGCAACGGCGGCAACGGCGGCAACGGCGGCAGCGGCACCGGTGGCACCGGCGGCGCAGGCAGCGGCGGCACCAACACGGCCATGGGCGGCACGGGCGGTGTGGGACAAGGCGGTTCGGGCGGCGCAGGCGGTGCGATTGCCGTCGATGCCGGCACGTTCAACATGTCCAATGCCATGACCAGCGTCGGCCAGTCGGCCGCAGGCGTGATGCTCGCGAACCAGAACAGCGGCTTTGCCTCACTGGTTCAGCAGAGCGTGAACGTCCAGGCCAACCTGCACGTCGGCACGCCGTAAGGCGAACCGGCGCGGGCCGCGCTGCGCCTGAAGGGCGGACGCGGCTCGCGCCTTCCATATCGGACAGCGCCAACGCGGAGGAACAACGGTGATGACAGTCCGGAAATCCCTGGCGTGCGCATGCCTTGCCCTAGGCACGGCAGCCTTCTCGCCGGTGCTCGCCCAGACGGCAAGCCCCGGCGCCGACCCGCCGGCGGCCAGCGCCGCCGGCAGCGCCCTTTTCGCCAACCCGGTGGGTGCGGAGACCCTCTCCGGCATCCGGGGCGGCGCACAGGTGCACAACAGCATGACGCTGGACGGCACCACCGCGGACAACTCGGCCTACGAGGTCACCACGGGCACGAACACCATCGGCACCGGCTCTTTCTCGAACATGAGCGGGCTGCCGATCGTGATCCAGAACTCGGGTGCCAACGTGCTGATCCAGAACGCGGTGATCCTCAACCTGCAGATGAACTGAGCGAGGCTCTTGCCCATGCGTGCTCGGCTCTGTCTTGCAGTGCTTGCGGCGGCGGCCACTTCGGTGGCTGCCCAGCAGGCCTACATGCCCAGCATGGGCGGGGGCGACTACACCCTGCCGCTGACCAGCATGAAGCAGCAGCGCACGCGCACCACGCTCATCCAGAAATACGACTTCAGCTGCGGCTCGGCGGCCGTCGCCACGCTGCTGACTCATCACTACGCCTATCCGGTCACCGAGGAGACGGTGTTCCAGGAGATGTACGAGCACGGCGACCAGGCCAAGATCCAGCGGGAAGGCTTTTCGCTGCTGGACATGAAGCGATTCCTGGGAGCGCACGGCTTCGATGCCGACGGCTTCCAGCTGCCGCTGGACAAGCTCAACGAGGCACGGGTGCCGGCCATCGTGCTCATCAACGAAAGCGGCTACCACCACTTCGTCGTGGTCAAGGGCGTGCAGGCCGAACGCGTGCTGCTGGGCGATCCGGCGCGCGGAACCCGCACCATGCCGAGAAAGGATTTCGAGGCGAAGTGGCAGGACAGCCTGCTGTTCGTCATTCACAACCAGATGGACCGCGCCCAGTTCAACATCGCATCCGAGTGGCGCGTGACGCCGCGGGCGCCGCTGGGCAGCGGCATCGGACGCGCCGGCATGATGGACTACACCATGCCCAAGCTGGGGCCGGGAGACTTCTGATGCGGCGCGCAACGGCAGCCTCGAAGTTCGGCTGGCTGGCGGCCTGCCTGGTGGCAGCTGCCGCCGCGGCGCATGCCGACCCCCTCAAGCGCACCGAGGAAACCTGGATGGCCGTGAGCGACCAGGCGCTGGATTCGCAGCGCGGCGGCTTCGACCTCGGCTCGGGCCTGCTGGTGACCTTCGGCATCACGCGAGCGGTCTACATCAACGGCGAGCTGGCCACGCAGACCACGCTCAACTTCGGCCAGCTCGACAAGATCACGGCGGGCCAGGCGGCGGAACTCAACCGCCAGCTCACCACGTTGAACCTGGTGCAGAACGGGCCGGGCAACACGGTGGAAGGCCCGTTGACCAGCGCTGGCGGCGTGGGCGGCACAGTGATCCAGAACACGCTGAGCAACCAGCGCATTGCCAATCAGACGGTGATCAACGTGCAGACCAACGGCATGAGCCTGCTCAAGGATCTCAACACGGCCGCCACGATCAACGAGGGCATAGCGCGCGCCGTGGGCGGGCGCTGATCGCTAGGCTGGCGACTCCAGCGCCGCGCACAGGGCCCGCAAGTCCGGCACCGTCAGGTGCGGCTTGGTCTGGTGCTCCCAGGGCCGCGCATCGCGCACCAGCCAAGCGGCCTGCATGCCGGCGCCGATGGCGCCCAGCACGTCCAGCGCACCGTCGTCGCCCACGTGCAGCACCTGCGCAGGCTCCAGCCCGATGAAGGCGGCTGCCGCATGGAAGATCGGCGACTGCGGCTTGCCGCTGCCGAAGGCGCGTGCGCTGAAGGCACCGCGAAACCACGGCCCCACGCCCGTCAGGTGCACGTCGGCATTGCCGTTCGAGACGGCCACCAGCGGATAGCGCTCGCTGAGCCACTGCAATGCGGGCAAGGCGTCTTCGTACAGCGTCACGCGCTGGCGCTCGGCGAAGAACGCATCGAAGGCCGGGTCGGCCAGCGCCGGGTCTTCACCGGCCCTGCGCAACGCCGCACGAATGGATTCGCGGCGCAGCGCGCTCAGGTCGTGCGCCAGGTCGGAACGCTCGCGCTCGGTGGCTTCGCGCAGCTCGCGCAGCACGCCGGGGTTGACCAGCAGGTCGGCGGTGCGCGGCGCCTCGCGCAGCAGCCAGGCGTGCAGCACTTGCTCGGCGCGTTCGATGGTGGGCCAGATGGGCCACAGCGTGTCGTCCAGGTCCAGCGAGATCCCGCGGATGCGCGAGACGTCCAGCGGCCGGGGCGACGAGGATTCTTGGGGGGAGGCCATGCGGGAGAATATCGCATGCGTTTTCGCCCCGAGCCACTGGCACCGCCCGCCCCCAACACCCGAACTTCTCCTTCAACCGCCATCCTCTGGTGCAACCTGGGCTCGCCCGACGCGCCCACGGCCGGCGCAGTGCGCAGCTACCTGGCGCAGTTCCTGGCCGACCCGCGCGTGGTCGAGATTCCCCGGCTGCTGTGGTGGCCCATCCTGCATGGCATCATCCTGCGCACTCGGCCGGCCAAGTCGGCCGCCAAGTACGCCAGCATCTGGACAGAAGACGGCTCGCCGCTGAAGGTGTGGACCGCCCGGCAGGCGCAGATGCTGCGCAGCCGGCTGGTCGAAGCCGGCCACACGGTGCTGGTGCACGACGCCATGCGCTACGGCCGCCCGGCCATCGGCGCGCAGCTCGATGCGCTCAAGGCCGAAGGCGTGGAACGGGTGCTGGTGTTGCCGGCCTACCCGCAGTATTCGGGCACCACCACCGCCAGCGTGATCGACGCGGTCAACAGCTGGAGCCGCGACGTGCGCCGCCTGCCCGAGCTGCGCTTCGTGAACAGCTACCACGACGACCCGGCCTACATCGAGGCGCTGTCGCGCAGCGTGCAGCGCCACTGGCGGCAGCACGGCCAGGGCGAGATGCTGCTGATGAGCTTTCATGGCGTGCCCGAGCGCACGTCCTTGCTGGGCGACCCCTACGCGGCCCAGTGCCAGGAAACCGCGCGCCTGCTGGCCGAGAGCCTGCGGCTGCCGGCGTCGCAGTACCGGGTGAGCTTTCAATCGCGCTTCGGCAAGGCCAAGTGGCTGGAGCCCTCCACCGATGCCACCTTGCGCGGCTTTGGCGCCCAGGGCCTGGCGCGGGTGGACGTGATGTGCCCCGGCTTCACCGGCGACTGCCTGGAAACGCTGGAGGAAATTGCCATGGAGGGCCGCGACGCCTTCCTGCAATCGGGCGGCAAGGCGTTCCACTACATCCCCTGCCTGAACGGCGACGCCGACTGGATCGAGGCCCTGGCCAGCATCGCGCACCGCCATCTTGCCGGCTGGCCGACGCAGGCCCAGGGCTGACGCCTTACGCCAGCTTGCCCAGGTAGTCGCGCTTGCCGATGGGCACGCCCTGGTTGCGCAACACGTCGTAGGCCGTGGTGATGTGGAAGTAGAAGTTGGGCAGGCCGAACTGCAGCAGGTAGGCCTGGCCGGCGAACTTCATCATGTTGCCGCCCAGCTTGATCTCGACCACCCGCTCGGCAGCGCCCTCGAAGAGCGCACGATCCACGCCGTCGACGAAGGCGCGCGTCTTGCCGCTGCGGGCAATGAGCTGCTCCATCGTGCTTTCCTCGTCCGGGAAGCTGGGCGCCTCCACCCCGGTGATGCGGGCGATGGTGGCCTTGGCCGTGTCGCTGGCGCGCTGCACCTGGCCGGCGAGCGTGAGCATGTCGGGCGCCAGCCGGGCCTGCACATACTGGTTGGGATCGGCATTGTTCTCCCTGGCGTGGGCGATGCCCTTGCCCAGCACGTGTTCCAGCTGGCCGAGGCCGCGCAGGATCAGGGGAACCGAAATCTCATGCATCGAAAGCGCCATCACGTCTCCTTGACTGGTGAATGGCGCGCATTTTCACGCGCCTGCGGATTTCTCGCTGGCCTCGATGAAAGCCGTGACGGCATCCAGCTGCCCGGGCACATTCAGCGCCGGTGCGTGGCCGCAGCCCGGCACCTCGATCACCTGCAGCCGGCCCTTGTCGCCGGGGCCGCGCCGGCGCATCTCGTCCAAGGTCTCGGGCAATACCAGGTCGGACTGCGCGCCGCGCAGGCACAGCACCGGCACCTCGATGGCGTCGTAGTGCGGCCAGATCAGGTAGTCGTCCGGGTGGCTGGTGAACTGCCGCACCATGGCCGGGTCGTAGTGCGGCGTCACGCGGCCATCGGGCAGGCGGCGCGTCGATGTTTCGGCCAGGCGTCGCCACTGCGCGTCGCTGAGCCAGCCGTAGGGGGCATACACCTGGCGGAAGAAGGCTTCCAGCTCGGTCACCGTCTCGAAGGCCGGCGGCTGGCCCGCATAGCTGCGGATGCGCTCGATGGCCGGTGCCGCCAACTGGGGTGCGTTGTCGTTGAGGGCAAGGCTGGCAATGCGCCCTTTCATGCCCGGCTCGAACAGGCCCGATGCGCAAACCGTGCCGATGGCGCCACCCATGGAGGTGCCGACCCAGTGCACGCGCGCCAGCCCCAGCTGGTCGCACAGGTCGGCGGCCACGCGCGCATAGAAGGAAAGCCGGTAGTGCGCATCGGGGTCGCGGCTCCATTGGCTCAGGCCGCGGCCGATGGTGTCGGGGCAGATCACGCGCCAGCCGCGCCCGGCCAGGTGGGCCGCCAGCTCGTCCATGTCCCGGCCGGTGCGGGCCAGGCCGTGCCAGGCGATCACGGTGCGGGCGTGCTCGGCGCCCCACTCCACGTAGTGGATCTCGTGGCCGGCGCAGCGGATGTAGTGCGATGTGGGTGACATGGCTGGCTTTCGACTTTCGATGCGGTCAGTGCGCCGCCGCCTTCTTGCGGGCGCGCAGCTTGCCCACCACGCCGGTGGGGAAGAAGTAGACGGAGAGCACGAACAGCAGGCCCAGCCACAGCAGCCAGCGGTCGGGCGACAGCACGGCCGCCAGCCACGGCAAGGCGCTGGCCTGTTCGCCCGCGATGCGCAGCAGGTCCTGCAGGTAGCTCTGGGCGACGACGAAGATGGCGGCGCCGATGACTGCGCCGTAGATGGTGCCCATGCCGCCGATGACCACGATCAGCAGCACGTCCACCATGATCTCGAACGAGAGCGAGGTGTCCGGCCCGTTGTAGCGCAGCCAGATGGCAAGCAGGGCGCCGGCCATGGTGGCGAACAGTGCCGACAGCATGGACGACACGGTGCGGTACACCACCACCCGGTAGCCGATGGCCTCGGCCCGGAACTCGTTCTCGCGAATGGCCTGCAGCACCCGGCCGAAAGGCGAGTTGACCACGCGCAGCAGCGCCAGGACCAGCACCACTGCCGTCACGAAAAGCAGGTAGTAGCACAGCAGCCGCCCGTCGAGCGAAGCGCCGAGGAAGGGCTCCTCGGCAAACTCGAAGCTCGGCGAGATGAGTTCGGGCAGCTTGAAGGTCAGGCCGTCCTCGCCGCCGGTGAAACCGGACATCTGCGAGGCCAGCGTCTGGAAGGCCGAGGCCACGGCCAGCGTGATCATGGCGAAGAAGATCGCCCGCACCCGCAGCGAGAACAGGCCGATGGCCAGCGACAGCAGCAGCGAGAGAAGCAGCGACGCGCCCAGCCCCACCAGGATGGCGCCCCAGTTCGGCCCCAGGCTCGATGCCGAGATGGCGATGCCGTAGGCGCCGATGCCGAAGAACATGGTGTGGGCAAAGCTCACGATGCCGGTGTAGCCCAGCAGCAGGTCGAAGCTGGCCACCAGCACGATGAACACCAGGATCTTGGCCGCCACGGAGAGCGCCTTGACGCCCGGGAAGATAAAGGGTGCAAAGGCCAGCGCCAGCACGATGGCCACGAGGATCACGGTCAGCAGCTTGCTGCCCGGCAGGTCGTTGGAGAGAAGTCGTTTCATGAACATGTCGCGCCCGTCTCGTTCAGCGGTTGGCCACCGGATAGACGCCCTG
>JAFECZ010000319.1 GCA_018241905.1 Pseudomonadota bacterium | reverse complement strand
CGCAGGCCGCACTGCCGACCATGCGCGCGCAACACTTCGGCCGCATCGTGCTCCTGTCTTCGCGCGCCGCGGTGGGCCTGCAGACCCGCACCAGCTACTCGGCCACCAAGGCCGGCATGCTGGGCATGGCGCGCACCTGGGCGCTGGAGCTGGCGCCCGAGGGCATCACCGTCAACGTGGTGGCGCCCGGCCCCATCCGTACCGACATGTTCTACGACGTGGTGCAACAAGGAAGCGACAAGGAGAAGGCGCTGGCCGCGTCGGTGCCGGTCAAGCGCCTGGGCGAATCGGCCGACGTGGCGCGAGCCGTGTCTTTCTTCGCCGACCCGGCCAACGGCTTCATCACCGGCCAGGTGCTGTACGTGTGCGGGGGCACCAGCGTCGGAAGCCTTGCGCTTTGAAGAAAGCGCAAGAGGCCCGGCATAGGTGAATCCCCTCCTAAGCAAGCCTGCTTCTCGTGTTTATGCTTTAGCTCTAAACATTTGATAAATCATCTTGTTCGCCCCCCGATCCACCCACCACTGACCATTCATCCAAAGAGGAACGTCATGCAAGTTTCCATGCGTCTTTGCCTTCGTACCGGCCTGGCCCTGGGCCTCGGTGCCGTCGCCGTTGCCCAGGCTTTCGCGGCCGACATCAAGGTTGGTTTCATCACCTCGCTGTCGGGGCCGGTGTCTTCGCTGGGCATTCCCTACGACAAGGGCATCAAGGCCGGCGCGGCCTACAAGTCCGAGGTGGCGGGCCACAAGATCACCATGATCTCGCTGGACGATGCGTCGGACCCGAGCACGGCCGCGCGCAATGCCCGCAAGCTGATCGAGGAAGACAAGGTCGACGTCATCATCGGCACGGCAGGCTCGCCCGGTGCGCTGGCGATTGCCGCCGTGGCGCGCGAGACCAAGACGCCGCTCATCTCCATTGCCAACGCCAACCTGCCGGGCGAGGAGGGCGCGTGGATGGTCACGCTGCCGCAGCCCGCGCCGCTCATGGTGAGCGCCGTGGTCGAGAAGATGAAGGCCTCGGGCGTGAAGTCGGTGGGCTACATCGGCTTCTCCGACGCCTGGGGCGACCTGGTGTACGACGCGCTGCAAAAGAGCGCGGGCCCTGCCGGCATCAAGGTGATCGGCAACGAGCGCTATGCGCGCGCCGACAGCTCGGTGGCCGGCCAGGTTCTCAAGATCGTGGCGCAGAAGCCCGATGCGGTGATCACCGGCACCTCGGGCACGCCCGGCGCCTTGCCCTACCTGGCACTGGCCGAGCGCGGCTACAAGGGCCAGATCTACGGCACGCACGCCCTCATCAACCCCGACTTCGTGCGCGTCGGTGGTGCCTCGGTGGAAGGCCTGCTGGCCCCCACCGGCCCGGTGATCGTGGCCGAGCAGCTGCCCGAGTCGAACCCCATGCGCAAGGTGGCGATGGACTTCCGCGCGGCCTACCAGAAGGCCAACGGCGCGGCGCCCACCGATGCCTTCTCGGCCTATTCCTTCGACGGCTGGCTGGTCATGCTGGACGCGGCATCGCGCGTACCCAAGAGCGTGGGCGAGCCCGGCACGCCGGCCTACCGGCTGGCCCTGCGCGACGCCATCGTCTCCACCAAGGAGCTGGTGGGCACGCACAGCGTCTACAACTTCAAGCCCACCGACCGCTACGGCTCGGACGAGCGTTCGCGCGTGATCGTCAAGCTGGAAAAGGGCCAGTGGAAGCTGGTGCCCTGAACACGACCTGCCCATGAACGTTCGCAGCCCGGCCCGCGCGATGCGCGCAAGAGTTTCTCACCGTCCGTCACGCGCACGCGCGGCCCTGTCCGTGCTGCTGGCCGCCGCCTGGCTGGCCGGTTGCGCCACGCAGGCGCCTCCTTCGGGCGACGTCACGATCAAGCGCGACGGCCACGGCGTGCCGCATGTCTACGCCAACAACACCTACGGCTTGTTCTACGGCTTCGGCTACGCCATTGCGCAAGACCGGCTCTACCAGCTGGAGATGGCCAAGCGCTCGGGCAACGGCAGCGTGGCCGAAGTGCTGGGCCCGAACTTCGTGGCGACCGACACCGCCACGCGCTCGAACATCGATCCCGCGAGCATCCGCCGGCAGATCGACGCGCTGAGTGCCGACGACCGCGCGATGTTCGAGGGCTATGCCGCAGGCGTCAACGCGCGCATCCGCGACGTGATGGCCGACAGCGCGCACCTGATGCCGCGCCAGTTCAACGACAACGGCTTCGCGCCTTCGCAGTGGACGGCGGACGACGTGGCGCTGGTGTGGATCGGGCTGATCCTCAACCGCTTCTTTGCCGGCACGGCGGAAGTGGCCAATCTCTCGCTGCTGCAGCAGCTCAAGGCGGCCCGCGGCGATGCGGCGGGCATGCAGCTGTACGAGCAGCTGCGCTGGCTGGAAGACCCGACGGCACCCACCATCGTGCCGCGCGCAGAGCCTGCAAAGACCGCACGGGCCGAGCCCGGCGACACGGCCCTGGCGCCCTTGTCGCAAACGGCCGCTGCCGACTTCCGCGCAGCGCAGGTCACGCGCCTGGGCCTGGCCGCCGCCGAGCAGATGCCCACCGCCAGCAATGCATGGGTGCTGGGCCCCGGCCGCACGCGCGAAGGCGTGGCGGTGCTCTACAACGGGCCGCAGCAGGGCTTCAACAACCCGGCCTTCGTGCACGGCATCGGCCTGCATGGCGCGGGCTATGACGTGACCGGCTTCACCCCGGTGGGCCTGCTGCCGGTGCTGTTCGGCACCAACGGCACCATCGCCTGGGGCTCGACGGTGGGTTCGCTGGACACCAACGACACCTACCAGGAAGAACTCAACCCGGCCAACAAGCACGAGTACCGCTACCAGGGTGCCTGGCGGCCGATGACGCGCAGGGTCGACGAGATCCGCGTCAAGGGCGAGGCGGCGCGGCCCATCGAGATCTACTCCACCGTGCACGGCTTCGTGCAGAGCTGGGACCTGCCCAACCAGCGTGCCTACACCATGCGCAGCACCTGGCAGGGCCGCGAGGTCGAGACCATGCTGGGCTGGGCGCAGGCCGCCCGTGCGCGCGACTGGCAGCAGTACCTGGCGCAGGGCTCGCGGGTGAGCGCCTCCATCACCTGGTTCTATGCCGACGTGGCGGGCAACATCGGCGCCATCGGCCTGGGCAGCCAGCCGCGCCGCCCGGCCGGGCAGGACATCCGTTTTCCCGCACGCGGCGACGGCAGCATGGAGTGGCAGGGCTTGCTGCCCTTCGATGCCAATCCGCGCAGCTACAACCCGGCGCAAGGCTACCTGGCCAGCTGGAACAACCAGATCGCGCAGGGCCTGCGCGCCGACGGGGCGAACTTCTCGCATGTCGACCGCGTGGCCGAGATCCATGCGCAGCTGCAGGGCAGTGCCAAGCTCGACGCCGACCAGATCTGGAAGGTGAACGAGAACGCCGCGCTGGCCGACCTGAACGCGCGCTACTTCGTGCCCGTCATCGTCAAGGCGGCGGCAGGGCTGCCGGCCAGCGATCCGGTGCGGCGCGCGGCCGACTTGCTGGGCAAGTGGGACTTCAAGAACCGCGCCGTGCCCGGCGATGCGCTCTACAGCAACAACGCCACCACGGTGCTGCGCGCCTGGCTGGGTGCCATGGGCAAGCGGCTGCTGGCCGACGACCTGCCGGCCCCGGTGCTGGCGAACTACGCCAACCTGGGCTATCCGACGCTGTCGCCGCGCGGTTCGCCGGGCAGCGTTCAGCCCGCGGCCGTTTCCAAGCTGATCTGGAATGCGCTGCAAGGCCAGGCTTCTGGCGTGCCGCAGCGCATCGACTTCTTCCACGGGCGCGATCCGCAAGGCGTGGTTCGCGCGGCGCTGGCCGATGCGGTGGCCGAGCTGTCGGCCAAGCAGGGCCCGGACATGGCGCGCTGGACCACGCCGGTGGTGCGCCATCGCTTCTCGAGCATCAACGCCATCGGCGTGCCCTGGGCAGGCGCCGACGAGCAGCCCGAGGTCAGCCCCTACCTGAACCGCGGCACGCTCAGCTACCGCGTGGTGCTGCGCCCGGGTGAAGTCGGCATGTGCTCGGTGGCCGCACCGGGGCAAAGCGGCTTCGTCGACCCCACTGGCAAGCGCGACCGGCACTACGGCGACCAGCTCGCGCTGTTCCAGAACTTCGGCTGCAAGCCCGAGCGCCTGACGCCGGCCCAGCTGGACGCCGACCTCGAATCCACGCGCACGCTGCGCTACTGACCCACCCCAAGAAAAAGAAAGGACCACCCCCGTGAAGCATCTCTTCCCGCGCCTGGCGATTGCCGCTGCAGCAGCCTGCATGGCCACCGGCGCCCTGGCGGCCGACACGATCAAGATCGGCTTCATCAGCTCGCTCTCCGGCCCGGTGGCCGCGCTGGGCGTGCCGTACGAGAAGGGCATTCGCGCCGCCATTGCGCAGCAGCCCACCATCGCCGGCAAGAAGGTCGAGCTGATCGTGCTGGACGATGCCTCCGACCCGACCACGGCCGGCCGCAATGCGCGCAAGCTGGTGGTGGACGACAAGGTGGACCTGCTCGTCGGCACCTCCGGCGTGCCCGGCGCCATGGCCATCGCCGCCGTGGCCAAGGAGACCGGCACGCCGCTGATCTCGCCCACGCCGGTAGTCATTCCCGGCGGGGCGGACACCTGGACCGTGACCGTGTCGCAGCCCTTCGGCCTGATGGTGTCGGCCGTGGTCGACCGCATGAAGAAGGCCGGCGTGAAGACGGTGGCCTTCATCGGCTTTTCCGATGCGCTGGGCGACCTGGCCTACGACTCGCTGGTCAAGGCCGCGGGCCCCGCCGGCATCAAGGTGGTGGCCAACGAGCGCTATGCCCGCTCCGACTCGTCGGTGGCGGGGCAGGTGCTCAAGATCGTGGCGCAAAGGCCCGACGCGGTGTTTGCCGGCAACTCCGGCACGCCCGGCGCGCTGCCCTACCTGGCGCTGGCCGAGCGCGGCTACAAGGGCCAGATCTACGGCACGCACGGCCTCATCAACGCCGACTTCGTGCGCGTGGGCGGCACGGCCATCGAAGGCCTGCAGGTGCCCAGCGGCCCGGTGCTGGTGGCCGACCAGCTGCCCGACGGCAACCCGATCAAGAAGGTGTCGATGGACTTCCGCGCGAGCTACCAGAAGGTCAACGGCGCCGTTCCCACCGACGCCTTCTCGTCCTACACCTACGACGCCTACCTGCTGCTGGCCGATGCGGCCAAGCGCGTGCCCAAGGCCGCGGGCGAGCCCGGCACGGCGGCCTACAAGACGGCGCTGCGCGACGCCATGATGTCGACCAAGGAGCTGGTGGGCACGCACGGCGTCTACAACTTCAAGGCCGACGACCGCTACGGCTCGGACCAGCGTGCGGTGGTGATCGTGCGCATGGAAAAGGGCCAGTGGAAGCTGGCGCCCTGATCGCAGACTGACAAGGCGACGACCATGTACCGCAACCAGCCCGACCGCATCCGCGCACTTGTGCAGGAAGACCGCGTGCACCGCGACCTGTACCTGAGCGAGGAGCTGTTCGCGCTGGAGCAGGAGCATTTCTTCGCCAACACCTGGACCTACCTGGGCCATGCCAGCCAGGTGCCCAACGCCGGCGACTACCTGGCGCAGGACATTGCCGGGCGCCCGCTGATGATGGTGCGCCAGGCCGACGGCGCGGTTCGCGTGCTGTACAACCGCTGCGCCCACAAGGGCTCGCAGCTGGTGTCGGACACCTGCGGCAATGCGGGCAAGTTCTTCCGCTGCCCCTACCACGCCTGGACCTACAAGCTCGACGGTGCGCCGCTGGCCATTCCGATCAAGGCGGGCTACGAGGGCACGCACCTGAAGGAATGCGAGTCGGGCCGGGGCCTCGCGCCCGTGCCCGGCGTGGCGGTGTACCGCGACTTCGTGTTCGTGCGGCTGTCGCAGCAAGGACCAGGCTTCGAGGAATACTTCGGCGAGGCCTTGCGCTCCATCGACAACCTGGTGGACCGTTCGCCGCTGGGCAAGCTCACCCTGGCCGGCGGCGCCATGCGCAACATCATCCACTGCAACTGGAAGATGTACCTGGAGAACATCAACGACACGGTGCACCCCATGTCCACGCACGAGTCGGCCACGCGCGCGGCCGATGCGCTGTGGCAGGACAAGGCGCCCGATGCGCCCAAGCCGATGGCCATGGAGCAGATCCTGCCTTTCGGCGCCGGCTACGAGTTCTTCGACAACATGGGCGGGCGCGTGCTGCCCAACGGCCACAGCGTGCTGGGCACGCGCTTTTCCATCCATTCCAACTATGCGCGGCTGGGCGACTACGAAG
>JAFECZ010000318.1 GCA_018241905.1 Pseudomonadota bacterium | reverse complement strand
GGAGCGGATGTGAGCATGGACTGGTCTCCTTGGGTCGCCATCAGCGGCGGACGGGGCCGGACGAAGGCTCGTCCTCGACGAAGTTGCGCAGTACCCCGATGCCTTCGATACGCACCTCGACCATGTCGCCGGCCTGCAGGAACAGCTGCGGTTCGCGCGCCATGCCAACGCCGGAGGGCGTGCCGGTCACGATCACGTCGCCGGGCTCCAGCGTCATGCCTTCGCTGGCCATGGCGATCAGCTGCGGCAGGTCGAAAATCAAATCGGCGGTGGAGGCCGACTGCACGACCTGGCCGTTGATGCGGGTCTGGATCTGCAGTCCTTCCTTGACGCTGCGCGGAAGCTCGTCGGGCGTGATCAGTTCGGGACCAAAGGCGCCCGTCGCGTCAAAGTTCTTGCCCCAGGTCCACTGCGAGGCGCGGAACTGGTAGTCGCGCACCGATGCGTCGTTGAAGATGCTGTAGCCGGCGACGTGCGCCAGCGCGTCTTCCTTTCGGATCGCCCGCCCGCCCTTGCCGATGACAACGGCCAGCTCGCCCTCGTAGTCGAATTCCTGCGATACCCGGGGCTTGAGCAGGACACCACCGTGCCCGACCAGCGTGCTGGCGAAGCGCACGAAGAAGTCGGGAAAGGCCGGCGCGGGCCGGACCCTGGCTTCGGCGCGGTGGTCCGCGTAGTTCAGCCCTACGCACAGGATCTTGGGCGGGTGCGCGATCGGCGGCAGCATCCTGACCTGCTCGCCCAGCGGGCGCGCGGATTCGGCCAGCGCGCGACAGCGCTCCCAGCCCGAGTTCCGGATCACGTCGATCAGGCTTCCTTCGCCCAGGTCGATCATGGAGCCCGCGCGCCAGGCGCCAAGGCAGACGCGCCCGTCGGGGCGCTCGTGGTTGAACAATCGCATTCGCATCTATCCTTATGAGGCATCAGCCGAGTCGGCCGATGCACGGGAATTCTGCGAAGCGCGCCGGGCGGCACCAAGGCTGCAAGGCCAATTTGGTCCATCGACCAAGGGGGGCGCCAGCGGCCTTGTGGCGTCGACCAAGAATCGCGCGAAGCGTTCGGGTTGGCGCAACAGCGAGCTACAAGACGCCCATGGCACCACTTCAGCATTCCTCCTCCCTGAACCCCGCCGACATCGATTGGCTGAGCGAAGCGATCGCGCAGGCGCACGCCGCCGCCGCCGCTGGCAACCTCCCCTTCGGCGCGGTCCTCGTGGACGCACAGGGCCATCTCCTGCTGCGCCAGCAGAACACCCAGCTGACCGGGCGCGATTGCACCGGGCACGCCGAGGCACGGCTCGCATCGGCCGCCTCCGCCGCCTACGCGCCCGAGCTGCTGCGCGGCTGCACGCTGTACGCCTCGGCCGAGCCTTGCGCCATGTGCGCGGGCGCCATCTACTGGAGCAACATCGGGCGGGTGGTCTACGCGGTGTCCGAACAACAGGTGTGCGAGGTGCTGGAAGGCGGCGTGCGCACCTTGGGCCTGGACCTTCCGTGCCGGCAGGTGTTCGCCTGCGGATGCAAGACAATCGAGGTATTGGGGCCGGTTCCAGCCCTGCACGACGAGGCCCGCGCCCCCCTCGAGGAGTTCGCCGCCCGGCAGCGGAAACCGGCGAATCAATCCTAGAAATTCGAAAAAAATAGAAGAAGGTCGAGCGAGCTGACCATGGATATGCAAGCGCAGATACAGAGTCTTCGTGATGCGCTCGCCAAGCAGGGGCGCCTGTTCCAGCTTGTGCTGCAAGGGCCGCCGCCGGATGCCGGCGCCTTCGCATCGCTTTCCGGCCTGGTGGAGGTGCCGTTCGCCGTCGTCGACTTTCACGGCCATGTGGTCTTCAACAACACCCATGTCGAATCTGCCGCCATCGAAGCGCAGTGGCCCTGGCGCGAGCGTCCCCGGTGGGTGCGCATCGGCACGGTGCAGTTCCATCGGCGCACGCTGATGAAGGACGGGCAGCGGCTGGGCAACATCCTCTTTCGCCAGAGCGGCAACCTGCCCACCGAGGACTACCTGCTGCTTGGCCGCGTCGCGGACATCGTGGCCCAGGCGCTGCTGCGGCCCTGGGAGACGTCCGATGCGGCCATCGGCAGCAGCGGCCTGGACGCGCTCGTGGCCAAATACCTGGCCGGAGACATCTCCGCTGCAACGCTGTGCGAGCACGCCGCGCAGAAGCAGGTGGCGCTGCCTGCCGGCGACTACTTCTGCGTGCTGTATCCCAACAGCGGCAGCCAGAAGCCCGTCGTCCTGCGCGAGGCGCTGGCAGCCGCCGTCGCCGGGCTGGAGGACTTCCTGCGGCTGCATCGCGGCGAGGTCCTGCAGGTCTCGCTGGAGCGGGGCCAGTTGCTCATCGTGCCGGTGGAGCCGGCGCATACCCTCAAGGTGGTGAAGGGGGCGCTGTCGGCAACCCACCAGCAGTTGGAAGAGCAGTTCGAGTCGCCGCCCTGGCGCGCCGCCGTCAGCCGGCGCAAGCAGGGTATGGCCGAGCTCGCGGATGCCGTTCTCGAGACGGAGGACGTGGCCCGCGTCTGCCGCGGCCTGGGTGTCGTGCAGCCGGTCAGCACCTTCCACGACTTCGAGTTCGCCTTCCTGTTCGAAGGCATGCCTCGCGAGCGCATGCTGCGCTACTGCCGCATCGTCTTGCGCTCGCTGCACGACGGCAAGTCGCAGCGCGACCAGCGGCTGATGGCCAGCCTGGAATCCTTCATCGACCACGACGCCCAGATGCCGGAAGCCGCGGCGGCGATGGGGATCCACAAGAACACCATGGCCTACCGGTTGGACCAGGTCTCGAGCGTGCTCGGCCTGGACCTGCGCCGCACGTCCGACCTGCTGCGCATCAAGCTGGCCTTCACCCTGCGCCGCATCATCCAGCGCACCGAGATCGACAGCGGCCAGAAGGAGGAATGACCGGCCCCACCGCGGGGAGGGGGCCGACCTCGTGCGGCCCTTCAGCCCACCTTTGCCGACAGGCCGGCGCGGTGATGGCCGATGATCTCCGAGCCCGTTGCAATCCACACGTCCTGGCGGCTTCGAATGTGGCGCAAGGCGCGCTCCAGGTGCTTGCTGCGGTGCGGGTGCCCCACCAGGAAGGTGTGCAGGCCGATCGCCATCACCTTGCCCGTGTGTGCGCCTTCCTCGTACAGCACGTCGAACTGATCGATGATCATCTGCGCGAACTCCTCGCCGGTCATGTGGTGCTCCACGAACGCCGGGATGTCGTTCAGTTCCATCGAATAGGGAATGGAGAACAGCTCGCGGCCGCCGCCCACGTTCATTGCGTAGGGCTGGTCGTCGTTCACCCAGTCGGCCAGGTATTGCACGCCCGCTTGCGCCAGCAGCTCCGGCGTGTCGAAAGTCTCGGTCAGCGCCGGGCTCAGCCAGCCGGTGGGCCGGCGGCCCGTGGCCCGCTCGATGCGGTCGAGCACACCACGGATGTGGGCCTTCTCCTCTTGCAGATCCATGCCGGCCAGCAGCGTCGAATTGTTGGCGCCGTGCCCCATCCATTCCCAGCCCAGCTCGATACCGGCCTGGATGATCTCGGGGTAGTGGTCGCAGGCCTCGGAGTTCAGGGCGGCGGTGCCCTTGATGCCGCACCGGTCCATCAGGTCCATGAGCCGGAAGGTCCCGACCCGGGCGCCGTAATCCCGCCACGAGTAGTTCAATACATCGGGCACGAAGCGCGTGGTGAACGCCGTCAGGGAGGTGGACGGCTTGTCCAGGTGGAAGTGCTCGATGTTGGGCACCACCCAGACGGCGACGCGGGCACCGTCGGGCAGGTGGTAGGCCGGGCGCCGGTTGGCGGCCGCGTAGGAAAAGCGCTTGTTGTCCATCGGCCTCTTTCAGAACTTGATCTTGTGGTCGAACAGATCGGCCGGCAGGCCTTCGAGATAGGCAGCCGTCTCGCTCGCAGACACGATGTCCGCATACTTGGCGTTCATGTCGAACAGGTTGATCGCGTGCGAGGCCTGGCCACGGTCGAAGGTGCACTCTTCGATGACCGACACCTTGAAGTTGTAGGAGAAGGCGTCGATGACCGTCGCCCGCACGCACCCGCCGGTGGTCGATCCGCATACCAGCACCGTGTCCACGCCCAGGTCGGTGAGGTAGCCGATCAGGGACGTGCCGAAGAAGCCCGAGGGCTTGAGCTTCTCGATCACCACGTCGGAGGCCACCGGGGCGACTTCCGCCACGATGTCGTCCATGTGGAAGCCCGGCACGCCCACCGGCCCACCGGCGCGCTTGTTCTTGTGCTTCCAGCCGCCCGCGTCGAAACCGTCGGGGCGCCTCGGGCTGGCTGTCGTGTAGAAGGTCGGGATGTGTTGCCGGCGCACGGTGGGCAGCAACGCCTGCAGGCTGTCGATCGCACGCCAGGCATCTTCGCCGCAGCTATTCGGCCACGCCTTGATCGAATCGAGGATCGGCTCGCTGCGATGCCCGCAGAACGAGTAGTTCACATCGACGATGACCAGCGCCGGCCTCAGGCCAAAGCCACCCTTCGTGCCGTAGCCGGCGCCGTCGAAGACCAGTCGGTCGCGGTCGGTGAGGAAGTGGTCCCAGGGGTTCATTTCAAGCTCCATCAAAAAAAGAAGCGTGTGCTTCAGAAGTGGTATTGCAGGGTCATCAGCGGCGCGAACTGCTGCGCCGTTCCCGGTGGCACGAACGCGGGGTCGTTGCCGAACTTGTTGTGCCAGTACTCGAAGCCCACGCCGAGTTCCAGGCCGCTGCGCGGGCCGCCGCTCAAGGCGCCCAGGTCGGCCAGCAGGCGCACCTGGGCCATGGTCTCGGTCTTGGTCTGGTTGCCGAAGCCGTCCTTGCCCTTGGGGCCGGTCACCTGCAGGAAGCCGCGCAGGTTCCAGGCGTTGCCCAGCGGGAAGTCCCAGCTCGCCGCAGCCCGCACGGTGAGGTCGAAGTTCACGTCCGTGCCCACGATGCCGTTGTGGTTCCATTCCTTGTAGGCGTACAGGCCCAGGCCCAGGTATCCAGGCACCGCCAGGCTCACGGTCGGGCCCAGGATGAGCATCACCGGCTTCTCGGCGAAGGCGTCGTTCTTCGTTGCGGCGTCCATCCGCGTGGTCAGGCTCACGTCCCGCACGGGCCCCGGGAACTGGTGGCCGGCGATCTTGGCGAACGACCAGTCGCGCGAATAGAAGCCGTAGGCCTCCTGCGCGCCGCCACCACCACCCGCTGCGGGCTCGTTGTCTGATGAGCGGACGAATTCCGCATGGGCCAGATTGCTGCCCAGGCGGTCGGTGCTGAAGTGGTCCAAGTGCACCGTCGTGCGCTGGACGTCGCTCGCGTTGGTTCCGGGATTGGAGTAGCGCCAGCCTTGCGTAATGCCCACGGCGGTGTCGCTGAAGTCGGCTGCGCCGGCGCTCAGGCAGCTCAGGCAGCACGCGGCGGCGGCGAGCTGTCGGATGGGGGTCATGAAGTCTCCTTTGTTGTTGAAATTTCAGGGTGAACGCTCCCCCGGGTGCCTCATGCGGCGAGGCACCCGTTGGTCAGCGGATCTGGAACGGCCTCCAGGGCGGGCCGGCGAAGCGCAGGAATGCGGCGGCGAACCCTCAGGCGGCCAGCGATTGCTTCCTTTGCATGCGTGCCAGCTTTCGCGGTGCCGACTCATGCAGGAAGAAGGCCGTGCAGGCACTCAGGAAGGCGGCGCCCGCGGCGATCAGCAGCGGAGCCGACGCGGAGATGCCGTCGCCGGCCGCACCCGCCAAGAGCGGCGCCACGAAGCCGCCGACGATCTCGGCCGTGCCGACGGCGAAGGCCACCGCGGTCGCCAGCATGTGCGGCGGCACCGATTCGGAGGGCACCGTCGCGGCGGCCTGGGGAAGGCATCCACAGGCCAGGTAGCCGATGAAAAGCGGCACCACCAGCGTCCCGACGGAAGCATCGAGGTACACGACGCCCAGCGGGCCAACCATGCCCAGCAGCGAGAAGACGATCAGGGTCGTGCGCCGGCCGATCACATCCGACAGCTTGGAGACGAAGACGGCGGCGATGACGGACGAGATGGCCGCCAGGCTGAGCAGCATCCCCATGTCCTGCGCCGCCATGCCGCGCACCTTGGTCAGGTAGATGGGCAGGAAGATCAGCTGCAGGATCAGCCAACTGACCATCGCGCAGGCAATGACCGTGCTCTGGACCATGTTGCGGTTTGCCAGGAGCTGACGCACGCCGGGCGCAGGGGCATCGCCCGCCTGGGCGCGCGGCGGCATGGCGGGCTCGCGCAGCGTTCTTGCGCACAGGAAGGCCAGCAGCAGCCCCGGCAGGCTCGCGATGAAGAAGGCGTTGCGCCAGCTGAA
>JAFECZ010000317.1 GCA_018241905.1 Pseudomonadota bacterium | reverse complement strand
TCGATGCCCGGCTGGTGGTACACGCAGGTGTCGAAGAAGATGTTGTTCAGCAGGTGGTCTTTCAGCAGCGGCTTCTTCATCTCCTGCGCCAGGCCGCGAAATCGCCCCCAGTGGTAGGGCACGGCGCCGCCGCCGTGCGGGATCACGAAGCGCAGCGTCGGAAAGTCCTTGAACAGGTCGGAAGCCAGGCACTGCATGAAGGCCGTGGTGTCGGCATTGAGGTAGTGCGCGCCGGTGGTGTGAAAGCACGCGTTGCAGCTGGTGCTCACATGGACCATGGCCGGGATGTCCAGCTCCACCATCTTTTCGTAGATGGGGTACCAATGTCGGTCGGACAGTGGCGGCGAGGTCCAGTGCCCGCCGGAGGGATCGGGGTTGAGGTTGATGCCCACGAAGCCGTATTCCTTCACGCAGCGCTCCAGTTCGGGAATGCAGCTGCGCGGGTCCGCGCCGGGTGATTGCGGCAGCATGGCCGCGCCCACGAAGTTGTCGGGAAAGAGCTGCGCCACGCGGTGGCACAGCTCGTTGCAGATGGCGGCCCAGGCGCTGCTGGTGTCGAAGTTGCCGATGTGGTGCGCCATGAAGCTGGCGCGCGGCGAGAAGATGGTCAGGTCGCTGCCGCGCTCGCGCATCCTGGCCAGCTGGTTGGTCTCGATGGATTCGCGCAGCTCGTCGTCGCTGATCTTCAGCGCAGCCGGCGAGGGCGTCTCGGCCGGGTTGCCCAGGCTGGCGACCTGGCGGTTGCGCCAGTCTTCCAGCGCCTTGGGCGCGGTGGTGTAGTGGCCGTGGCAGTCGATGATCATGCAGCTGTCGGGGTGAAGATGTCTCTGGCACCGAGTGTGGTCGCCTGCGCTGCGGCCTGGGGTGAATTCGGCTTGTGCTGCCCTCAAACTTTCTGATCTGATAGGTTCCCGCCATGCGGCCCGGAGCCCCGGCTGCCACAGAGAGAACGTCGGCCATGACATCGAGCAAGCGCAAAGACAAAGTTATCGAAGCGGACGGCGCCCTGGGCATCAACCTGCGGCATCTGCGCGCCTTCGGCGCGGTGGCGGCGGCCGGCAGCATCGCGCGCGCGGCCGACTCGCTCTACCGCGTCGCCTCCGGCGTGACGCGGGCCATCTCCGAGCTGGAGGGCGCACTGGGCCGCCCGCTGTTCGAGCGGCGTGCGCGAGGCATGGCGCTCAATGCCTACGGCGAACTGGTGCTCGTGCGTGCGCGCCGCATCGAGTGCGAGTTCGAGGATGCGCGCACCCAACTGGCAGCGCGCGGCATCGGCGCGCCGGCAGACGTGCGCTCGCTGTTCGGCGCCATCCTCAACGGGCGGCGCCTGGCGGTGATTGCCAGCCTGGCGGAAAAGCGCAGCATGCCGGCGGTGGCACATGCGTTCGGCATCAGCCAGCCGGCCATCAGCGGCGCGCTCAAGGACCTGGAGGAAGGGCTGGGCGTGCCCCTTTTCGAGCGCAAGGCGCGCGGGCTGTGGCCCACGCCGGCCGGCGAGATCGTGGCCTTCCATTTCAAGCGGGTGCTGGCCGAGCTGCGGCACATCGGCCCCGACATCGCGGCCAGCGAAGGGCGGCTGCAAGGCAGCGTGGTGGTGGGCGCGCTGCCGCTGGGACGTACGCAGATCCTGCCGCTGGCCATTGCCCAACTGCTGGCGCGGCACCCGGGCCTGCATGTGGCCACGGTGGAGAGCCCCTACGACGTGCTGGCGGCCTCGCTGCGCAGCGGCGACATCGACTTCATCCTGGGCGCGCTGCGTTCGCCCGAGGACGCGCCGGGCCTGGCGCAGCAGCCGCTGTTCGAAGACCGCATTGCCCTGATCGCACGCTCCGGCCACCCGTTGGTGCGCGCGCGCGGGCGCATCGACTTCAACGCGCTGCGCAAGTCGCCCTGGGTCTTGCCGCGCAAGGGCGCCCCTTCACGCGAGCTGCTGGAGCGCTTCTTTGCGCAGGCCCGGCAGGCGCCCCTGGTTCCGGCGGTGGAAACCGGCGACCTGGCCGTGTTGCGCGGGCTGCTGCTGGAAAGCGACATGCTCACCGCCATCTCGCCGCATCAGCTGCGCTACGAGATCCGCGCTGGCCTGCTGGCGGTGCTGGACTTTGCGCTGGAGGGCACGCGCCGGCAGATCGGCATTTCGCAGCGCCAGGGCGCGTTTGCGTCGCCCGGCGCGCGTGCGCTGATGGAGCAGGTGGCCCAGGTGGTGGCGCAGTCGGCCGACTTCGGCACCGCGCCGGAACGAGGGCGCTGAATCAGGCCGGGCAGCGATGGATCTCGATGGTGGAGTGCACGATTTCCTCGTGCACCGCCAGCCGGCGGCGGATGTCCTCGGCGGTGAGCGTCGGGCTGTGGGTAACCACCGTGACGGCGCAGGAATAGGCCGCCTTGCCCACGCGCCACACGTGCAGATCGGCAATGCGGGTCTCGTCGTGCGGATCGGCGTCCTGCTCGACCACTTCGCGGATCTCGTCCACCACCGGGTGGTCCATCTCCCGGTCCAGCAGCACCTTGCCGGTCTGCGCCAGCAGGCCCTTGGCCCACACGGCCACCAGCACGGCGCCCACCACGCCCATGACCGGGTCGAGCCATTGCCAGCCGTACAGCCAGCCGCCCACGAGGGCGACGATGGCCAGCAGCGAAGTGGCCGCGTCCGCGATCACGTGGAGGTAGGCCGACTTCAGGTTCAGGTCTTCCCCGCCGCCGTGGGGATGGTGGTGATCGTGATGGTGGCCGTGCTCGTGCCCATGATCGTGGTCATGGGCATGGCCATGATGCGCATGGCCCAGGATGAACGCGCAGGCCACGTTGATGACCAGGCCCAGCACCGCCACTGCAATCGCCTCGCGGTACGCAATGGATTGGGGCGCGAACAGCCGCTCGAGCGAGCCGAACACCATCAGCGCGGACACGCCCAGCAGCACGATGGCGCTGGCAAAGCCACCCAGCACCTCGATCTTCCAGGTGCCGAAGGCAAAGCGCGGGTCCCTGGCGTAGCGGCGCGCCGCGCCATAGGCCAGTGCCGCCAGCCCCAGGGCCAGGGCGTGCGAGCTCATGTGCCAGCCGTCGGCCAGCAGCGCCATGGAGTTGAACCACCAGCCGGCGCAGATCTCGACCACCATCGTGGCCAGGGTGATCCACATCACCAGGCGGGTGCTGCGCTCGGCGTTGTGGCTGCCGGCATCGAACACGTGTTCGTGCTGCCAGTGGGAGAGGTTGTGTGTGTGCATGTGGGGGCAGAGAAGGGCGCGGGAAGCGCGGCCGGAGGGCTTATTGTCCGGCCTTGGCGAGGGCCGGTGGCCTCGAGGGGCTTGTGGACCCGGCCCTGCGCCTCACGCTAAGCTCGGCAGGCGGGCACGTGCCGCCAAGAATCAACTGCCAAGGAGGAAACCGCTCATGAGACCCAGCATCCGATGTCCATTGGCCACGCTCGCGCGCTGCGTGGCCGCCGCGGTGGCGACGTTGCCCTTCGCGGCTGCGCAGGCCCAGTCCACGGTCCCCGCCGACAAGTCGGGCAGCGACTGGCGCTATGCCCTGTCGGTCTACGGCTACTTCCCCAGCCTGAGCGGTGCCAGCAGCACGCCCACGTCGCCTGGCGGCCCGACCATCGACGTGAGCGCCGGCAACGTCGTCGATGCGCTCAAGTTCACCTTCATGGGCAGCTTCGGCGCCAACAACGGCCGCTACGGCTTCTTCACCGACCTCATCTACCTCGACCTGGGCGGCAGCAAGCAGGGCTACCGCGACTTCACCATCAACCAGGCGCCGATCTCGGGCAACACCTCGGCCAATGTCGACTGGGACCTCAAGGGCGTGCTGTGGACCCTGGGCGGCGAATACCGGGTGTCGGACGACCCCCGGCTCAACCTGAACCTGCTGGCCGGCACGCGCATGTTCTCGCTCAAGCCCCGGCTGCGCTGGAACATCCAGGGCGACCTGGGCCCCATCGGCGAGGCGTCGCGCTCGGGCGAGTCGGAATCCAGCGAAGTGCTGTGGGACGCCATCGTGGGGGCCAAGGGGCGCTACGCGCTGGGCGACTCGGGGCGCTGGAGCATGCCTTTCTACGTCGACGTGGGCGCGGGGCAGTCGCAGCTGACCTGGCAGGCCGGCGTGGGCCTGAGCTATGCCTACAGCTGGGGCGAGATCACCGGCATGTGGCGCTATGTTTCCTACGACATGAAATCGGGATCGTCCGTGGAGGACCTGCGCTTCAGCGGGCCCATGATCGGTGCGACCTGGCGGTGGTGAGGCGGCAATTCGCGCCAGAATCCGCCAACACGAACCCAACCCACAGAGAGGGGAGACCCATGGATCTGGACGAAATGAACGAACGCCTTCGGGCCCTGGAACTGCGGGCCGTGGCGCACACCACGGCCCTGGCCATCCTGCTGCAGGAGCAGCCCAACGCGTCGGCCAAGCTGCACATGGTGATCGAGCACCTGGTCGACGCGCCGCCCATTCCCATGTCGGAAGAGGACGTCGTGCGGACCGCCGGCTACATGCACGCAATGCTCGGCGGCCCCTGGGGCGACTGACTGAGCCACCCCTTTTCCGCTCACTTCGCGTGGTGGAGTGACTGAGTAGAACAAGGGTCTTCCGGGCCTTTTTTGAGGGGGCGCCGGGCCGACTTGGTAAAGTCTCTGCCCAGTTCGCAGGCTCCGTCAGCCCGTTTTCCGCTTTTTGGCAGCGCCAACGGGGCATTTGCGTCCGTGTTCAACCCTTCCTGAAGCTGCTATGACCGCCGGAAACTCCCAGATCATCTACACCCTCACCGACGAGGCGCCCCGCCTGGCGACCGCGTCGCTGCTGCCCATCGTGAAGGCCTTCGCCGCCTCGGCAGGCATCGATGTCGCCACCAGCGACATCTCGGTGGCCGGCCGCATCCTGGGGCAGTTTCCGGAAGCGCTGACCGAAGCCCAGCGCGTGCCCGACAACCTGGCCGAACTGGGCAAGCTCACGCTCAAGCCCCAGGCCAACATCATCAAGCTGCCCAACATCAGCGCCTCGGTGGCCCAGCTCAAGTCGGCCATCAAGGAACTGCAGGACAAGGGCTACAAGATCCCCGACTTCCCGGAAAATCCGAAGACGGACGAGGAAAAGGACATCCGCGCGCGCTACAACAAGTGCATCGGCTCGGCGGTGAACCCGGTGCTGCGCGAGGGCAACTCCGACCGCCGCGCGCCCAAGGCGGTGAAGGAATTCGCCCGCAAGAACCCGCACAGCATGGCCGAGTGGAGCCAGGCCTCGCGCACGCACGTCTCGCACATGCACGCCGGCGACTTCTACCACGGCGAGAAGTCCATGACGCTGGACCGCCCGCGCGACGTGAAGATGGAGCTCATCACCAAGAGCGGCAAGGCCATCGTGCTCAAGCAGAAGGTCTCGCTGCTGGACCGCGAGGTGATCGACTCCATGTTCATGAGCAAGAAGGCGCTGCTGGCCTTCTATGAAAAGGAGATCGAGGACGCCCGCAAGACCGGCGTGATGTTCTCGCTGCACGTGAAGGCCACCATGATGAAGGTCTCGCACCCCATCGTGTTCGGCCACTGCGTGAAGATCTTCTACCGCGAAGCCTTCGAGAAGCACGGCAAGCTCTTCGACGAGCTGGGCGTGAACGTCAACAACGGCATGATCGATCTGTACAACAAGATCGCCACGCTGCCCCAGAGCACGCAGGACGAGATCAAGCGCGACCTGCACGCCTGCCACGAGCACCGCCCCGAGCTGGCCATGGTCGATTCGGCCAAGGGCATCACCAACTTCCATTCGCCCAACGACGTGATCGTCGACGCCTCCATGCCCGCGGCCATCCGCAGCGGCGGCAAGATGTACGGTGCCGACGGCCGCCTGAAGGACGTCAAGGCCGTCATGCCCGAGTCGACCTTCGCCCGCATCTACCAGGAGATGATCAACTTCTGCAAGTGGCACGGCGCCTTCGACCCCAAGACCATGGGCACGGTGCCCAACGTCGGCCTGATGGCCCAGCAGGCCGAGGAATACGGCTCGCACGACAAGACCTTCGAGATTCCCGAGGACGGCGTGGCCAACATCACCGACCTGAACACCGGCGAGGTGCTGATGAGCCAGGACGTGGAGAAGGGCGACATCTGGCGCATGTGCCAGGTCAAGGACGCCGCCATCCGCGACTGGGTCAAGCTGGCCGTCACGCGTGCGCGCAACTCCGGCATGCCGGTGGTGTTCTGGCTGGACGCCTACCGTCCGCACGAGGCGCAGCTGATCACCAAGGTCAAGATGTACTTGCACGAGCACGACACCACGGGCCTGGACATCCAGATCATGAGCCAGGTGCGCGCCATGCGCTACACGCTGGAGCGCGTCA
>JAFECZ010000316.1 GCA_018241905.1 Pseudomonadota bacterium | reverse complement strand
CTCGCGCGAGAACATTGCCCAGCGCGTGCGCGAACTCACCGACGGCAAGGGCGTGAAGGTGGTGTACGACTCGGTGGGCAAGGACACGCTGATGGCGTCGCTGGACAGCCTGCAGCCGCGCGGCCACCTGATCAGCAACGGCACGTCGTCGGGCGCGGTGGTCGTGGATTCACAACTGCTGGCGCAGAAAGGCTCCATCTGGATGACGCGGCCGGCGATGATCCACTACATCCACCCGCGCGCGCACATGCTGGACATGGCCAGGGAGCTCTTCGACCACGTGCTGGCCGGCCGCATCACCAGCGAGCCGCGGCAGACCTTTGCGCTGGCCGATGCGGCGCAGGCGCACCGCGCGCTCGAAGCGCGCCAGACTGCCGGCGCAACGGTGCTCGTGCCCTAGACCGCGTCAATCGCGATCGTCGTCGTCGTGGTGGTGCTTGTGCCGCGGCCGGTAGTAGACCGGCCCGGGCGGCCCGTAGTAGGCGGGCGCCTCATAGACGGGCGCAGGGCGGTAATAGACGGGCGGTGGCGGCCGGTAGTACACGCGCGGTGCCGGCCGGTACTCGACCGGCGGCGGTGCATACATCGGCGCGGGTTCCACATACACCGGTGCGGGTTCGCCAACGACCACGCCCGGCACGCCGACATTGACGGACCAGTTCACTTCGGCACTGGCCGTGGTGGCGATCAATGTCGCGCCGATGGCAACGGCACCGGCCGCAGCGAATTTCAAGAATGCAAAGGTTCTCATGAAGCAAGTTCGAGGAGGTTCTCGTCCATCCACTCATCGAGCAACGCGCGAGCGCAACGGTCGGCGGACAGGCAAGGCGTAACCTTGTGCAAAGGTGTTGTCGAGACCGTGGCCGCGCTACCGCCTCGGCCCCCTGCCCTCGGCAATCCATTTCCAGGCATGCGCCAGGCAGGCTGCGGGCCACGCCAGGCCCACCCACCAATGGACGGCCGCCAGAAAATCGCGCCAGTCGGCAAGGCCATAGAGCAGGCCGAGCCCCGTGAGGGCCCCGATGCCGGCGACGGCCGCGGTCACCAGTCCCAGTTCCCAGATCCAGTTGCCGTTGCGTCGCGACCAGACCAGCACCACGTGCGGCCACACCCAGCGGCCCGCAACGATGCAGAAGACCCATGCAAAGAGACCATGCACCACCGTGGCCACGCGGTGCCAAGGCACGGCGGCGGGCTCGGTCGCATCGAGCATCGGCTCGTTCCCGTGCATGACGACGCCGGTCGCCAGCAGCACAAGAACCAGCACCGTCAGCCAGAGCGCTCCCCTGCCGCTCCAGCCGCCATGGTCGCGCCGACGCCGATTCAGCTTTGCCACAGCTTTGCCTTGTGCAGACGAAGCGCCCGGCGCAAGCGCGGCGAATCTTCGGCGCACTGAAGGCCCCACTTGGTCAGGACATCGGCGGTGACGCAGTCGCGCGCCGCCACGGTGCAGGCCGACCACGAGGCGGCCGCGCGCAGGCGCGGCACCGTGCGCACGAACTCCCCGGTCGGCCCGGCGGACTCCGAACTCGCCACGGCCGAATCGCGCGCGCGGCGAAAAGCGCGAGGCGAAGAGCTGCTGCAAAATCCGGTGCGGCCTCGCACCTCGACGGGCCAGGCGAGCGGGCCCAGCGCACGCATGTCGCCGCCCGCGTTGACCAGCGCGGAGTCGACGCCGTGCCGGCGCAGCGTGTCGATGGCCAGGTCCACCGCATAGCCCTTGGCGATACCGCCGAGATCGAGCTTCACCGGGCGATCCAGGCGAACCTGCGTTGCCGACAGGATGGTGATGTCGCGCAGCGTGCCGTTGGCCGCGGCTGCATCGCACGCAGCGGGGCGCCCGTTGACACCGGCCAGCCGCGCAGCCGCCGCACACGGATCGAATGCGCCGCGGCTCAATGAATGCCAGTAGCGCGCCAGCCGGATGACCGACACGGTGTGAGGATCGAGTGCGAGCGTGGCACCCGGCGATGCACCCGCCATGCGTGCCAGATCGGAATCGGGCCGATGCGCGCTCATTGCACGCTCGATGGCGTGGATGCTTGCGAAGGCGGCTTCGGCAGCAGCAAGCAGCCGCGTGCGGCATGCATCGGGGTCGACCGCCTCGGGGCTGGAGAGATGAATCATCACCACCGTCCCGAGCATCGGCTTGGCGCGTCGAAGCTGCATCGTTGCCATGGTGCCTGGCTCAAGTGCGCGCCGGCTTCTGCGCGAGTTGCTGCGCGAGCAAACTCAGGCGCTGCACCGCTTCGGTCACATGCTGGCAGGACAGCGTCGCACCCGAGATGTTGCGGATGTCGTCGTTGAAACGAAGCTGCTCCGGCCCCTTGCGGCCGACGAACTGCTTGCGCCAGGCAGGCGTGCGGATCTCCGCGCCATGCGATTCGCGATAGGCCAGGATCTCCAGCCCCGACACGCTGCCATCCGCCTCGAAGCCGGCAGCGAAATCGATGAGCTCGTACTTGCCGATGGCGCGATCGCTCATCACCCAGCCGACCCGCTTGTCCTGCGCGAACCCGGCCCAGGCCAGGGGTGCATAGCCACGGGGCACTTGCGTCTGCGTGGCGGCGGCGAGCTGCGATATCTGCGGCGCGCCGAGTTCTAGCGCCACGGGTTCGAAAGAGGTGGCGCGCGGCAGCAAGACCTTGCGGGCCTCGTCGATGTCCATGAACGTGGCGGCAAACGCGCGCGTCTGCCAGAGCGCGGCGGCGGCAACGCCCGAGCCGGCCATTCGTCGAAGTGTTTCGCGGCGGGAGATCATGCGGTGGCCTCTAGAAGCTCAGGCCCAGGCCCAGGTTGAAGCGGTCCAGGGAGCTGTCGTTCAGGAAGCGCTGGTAGTCGGCCTTGAAGACGACCTGCGGCGTCACGAAGAAGCTGGCGCCCAGCGTCCACACCCGGTTGTCGGGCTGCAGTTCGGGGGCCAGGCCCGCAGCCAGTCCGGGATACGAGTTGGCGGTGTTGAAGCGCTCGTAGCGCACGAACGGCGTGATCGTGTATTCGCCCTGCGACCACAGGCGATAGGCCGACTGCACATACCAGCCGCCGAAGCTGCCCGGCACCGGCGTGGGCTGGCCCGCGTAGGTGGCGTTGAGCGCATCGACATTCGAGAACCTGCCGCTGGCGGCCAGGGCTGCCAGGTCCCACCGGCCCGGCTGCCAGCGGATGTGGGCCTCGCCCAGCGTGACCCTGGCATCCGGCGCCGCGAAGCCGGGCTGCTTCTGCCCGACACCGCCGTCGAAGACGCTCGCGCCGACGTTGAAGCCCGGAATGCCGTTGTAGTTCAACGCGCCGTACACGCCGACGTTGCGCGCCTTCGCGTGCTGCCCTTCCTGGTGGATGGAGCCCAGCGGCGAGTCGTGGCCCTCGCTGCTGGTCGGGTCCCACTTGGTCAGGTCGAAGCTGGTGGTGGCGCCGGCATCCCAGCGCAGGCCGTAGTCGGTCGTTCCGCGAAAGCCTGCGCCGAGTTCGCGCCAGGTGGTCGGGATGATCGCGGTCTCGATGAAGTTGCGGTTCACGCCGTAGTAGCGGGTCGGCTCGTGCGTCTCGTTGAGATAGCCCACCGGCAGCAGGAACAGACCCGCCTTGGCGCTGATCGCGTTGGTGAGATCGCGCTCGACATAGAACTGCTCGAGCGCCACCTCGCCCGTGTCGGACGAAGACGCCACCGCGTTCTCGATCTCCAGTTCGGCGGCAAAACGCGTGCGTTCGTTGAACTGGTAGGCCCATCCCAGCACGCCGCGGGTGAGTGTCGCGTTGGCGGCCGAGGCGTCATTGCGCGGCCGGGTGTAGGCCATCTCGCCGTAGCCGAACAGGCTCACCCGCTGGGTGCTGTCGCCAGGCAACGGCGCGCCGGTGGAGGTGGTTTGCGGCGTGCTGGCGACCATCGGCGCCGGCGACTGGATTGCGGCGACGACCGCGGCGCTCGGCGTCGTCGATGCGCTGGCGGCATTGGTGGCGCCTGGCGTACTTGCCGGCGCGCTCGATACGGCCTGCGCGCCGGCCGGAACGGCAGCCACCGCAGCAGGCGCAGCCGGCGCCGCAGCGGCCTGCTTCATCTTCTGCAGCTCACCGCGCAGCTCCGACAGCTCGGATCGAAGCTGCTTGACCTGTGCGGCCAGTTCAGCGTTCGTCTGCGCATGTGCGCCGGTCTGAAAACCCATTGCGATGGCTGCGGCAATGGCGCTCAGGCGAAGTCTCGTGTCCATGAATCAATCTCCTCCGGTATTTGTGGTGTCGCGCAGCGTCACGGCGTGTAGCCGTCGGACAGCGTCTTGAGGAAGGCCACGAGGTCCTGGATCTCGCTTTCGTCCAGGTAGGGCTGCTCGCCGGCCTTCTTGTTGTAGGGAACCTCCGTCACGTTGACGTTGCCGCGGCTTTGCGGCGGAAGGTCGTTGTAGGCATCGGGCTGGCCGGTGGCAGGGTCGATCGGGTACCACTCCTGCGGGCTGGTGTCGCGCCGAACGTAGAAGCGCACGACCTGCTCGAGCGAATCGAACTGCCCGTTGTGGAAGAAGCGGTGGCGCAGCGCCACGTTGCGCAGGCTGGGCACCTTGAAGGCGCCGCACAGGTCGCTTCGGCCGGCAAGGTCGGTGCGCGTGGGACCGCACAGGCCCATGTCGAAGAACGACGGGTCTGCGTTGGCCGCAATAGCCATGTTGCGCGGCACGCCGAGGCTGTCGAAGGTGAAGTCGGTGAACAGCGCGCCGGGGGCATTCGACGCCTTGGTGCTGGGATGGCAGGCCGCGCAGTTGCCCTTGTCGGCACGGTTGAACAGGGCCAGGCCGCGCGCCTCCTGGGCATTGAAGGCGGCCTTGCCGGCAGTGAAGTAGTCGAACTTGCTCGTGAAGGGCGCGAACTCTTCGCTCTCTCGCTGGTAGCGCTCCAGTGCGAACACCACGCGGTCGAATGCGGTGTCGGGATTGGCGAAGATGTCGGCGCCGAAGAGGGCCTTGAATTCCGCGGCGTACGAAGCCGCAGCCACCTTCGCGATCACGTCCGCCACGTCGGCATTGGCCATCTCGTTGGCGCTCAGGAAAGGCCTGCGGGCCTGATCGGCCAGGCTGGCGGCTCGGCCGTCCCAGTCGAATCCGCCGGTGGGCGTTCCGTCTGCGGCAAGGAAGAACGAGGTGTTAAAGCGCAAATACCGCAGCGAGGGCGGCGAACGCGTGCCGGGCTGGTCAAGGTTGGGGCCGCCGAATGCCACCGCTGTCGAAAACGGCGAAGCGTGGCCGGTTGCCGGGTCGTGGCAGCTCGCGCAGGACATCTGGCCCGACGAGGACAGCGAGCGGTCCATGAAGATCTTCTCGCCGACGGTGGCTGCGGTCACGCTGGTGCCGGGCACCGCCTGCGTGCTCGAAGCCGCAGGATTGGCGAGCGGGGAACTGCCGCCCGCGCTACCGCTGCCGCCGCCGCCGCATCCGGCCACGAGCACGGCGCACGTCGCCACGAAAATTGCGGCCGCAGCCAAGGGCTTCGCACCCAGCACGGTGCGAACGAAACACGAGGACATGGGCCCCACCTCCAGCGAGTGTTGTTGTCGATTTATGCTGAACGCCAATGGTAACGAGTGTGGTTCTCATTTAGATTCAGACTTCATTCAGCTTTGTGACTTCCGCGCGGTTCCATCGCACGGCACGAAGCCGGAGAGAATCGCCGCATCAAATGCGGAACGCAGGCACCCGAAGCTCCATCCAACGAACGGAGTTCCCCTTCGCCGGCCGACGTTTGCGCAACGACGCCACAAGCATCCACCCATGCACAGCCATCACACTGCTCCTCGGAGCGAGCCGCGCGCAGGTCCGGGCCAGCACTGGAGCGTGCTCGCCAAGTGGCTGCATTGGGTTGTGGCCCTGCTGATCGCGGTGCAGCTGGTGGTGGGCTGGATGGCGGCCACCTGGCGGCTCTCACCCACCAAGCTGGAGCTGTTCGTGTGGCACAAGTCGACCGGCCTGCTGGTGCTGCTTCTTGTGGTGGTGCGGCTCGCCTGGCGCCTTACGCATACAGCGCCTGCGTTGCCCGCCGACATGCCCCGCTGGGAACGCCGGGCTGCCGCTGCAAGCCACTTCCTGCTTTATGCGGCCATGCTGGCCCTGCCCTTGAGCGGCTGGGTCGTCAACTCGGCGTCGGGCGTGCCTTTCAGCATCTACTGGCTCGTTCCCCTGCCTGCCATTGCGCCGGTGGACCGGCATGTGACGGATGTGGCGAGTGCCGTCCACCTGGTGCTCGGCATCCTGTTGATTGCCTTGGTCGCGATCCACGTGGTTGCGGCCTTGCGGCATCACTTCATCAAGCGCGACGATGTGCTCGTGCGCATGCTCCCCAGGAAAAGGTCAAGCGCGACG
>JAFECZ010000315.1 GCA_018241905.1 Pseudomonadota bacterium | reverse complement strand
GCTGCCCATGGGCGGCGGCAAGGGCGGCTCCGACTTCGACCCCAAGGGCAAGAGCACGGCCGAGGTCATGCGCTTTTGCCAGGCTTTTGCCAGCGAACTGTTCCGCCACGTGGGCGCCGACACCGACGTGCCGGCCGGCGACATCGGCGTGGGTGCGCGCGAGGTCGGCTTCCTGGCCGGCATGGTCAAGAAGCTCACCAACCGCGCCGACTGCGTGTTCACCGGCAAGGGCCTGTCCTTCGGCGGCTCGCTGATCCGCCCCGAGGCCACCGGCTACGGCAACGTCTACTTCGCGCAGGAAATGCTCCAGCGCAAGGGCCTGTCCTTCGACGGCATGCGCGTGGCGGTGTCCGGCGCGGGCAATGTGGCGCAGTACACCATCGAGAAGGCCATGGCACTGGGCGCCAAGGTGGTCACGGTGTCCGACTCGGGCGGCACGGCGGTCGATGAAGCCGGCTTCACGCCCGAGAAGCTGCAGCTGCTCATGCACATCCGCAACGACCTGCACGGCCGCGTGAGCGAGTACGCCGCCCAGGCCGGCGCCCGCTACGTGGAAGGCGCACGCCCCTGGCAACTGACGCCGGTGCAGGTCGCGCTGCCCAGCGCCACGCAGAACGAGCTGGACGGCGACGACGCCCGCGCGCTGGTCAAGAACGGCGTGCTGTGCGTGGCCGAAGGCGCCAACATGCCCAGCACGCTGGAGGCCATCCAGGTGTTCGAGCACCACGACGTGCTGTATGCGCCCGGCAAGGCCAGCAACGCCGGCGGCGTGGCCACCTCGGGCCTGGAGATGAGCCAGAACGCGCTGCGCCTGTCGTGGACGCGCGAGGAAGTCGACGCACGCCTGCTGCAGATCATGAAGAGCATCCACGCCGCCTGCCTGCACCACGGCGACGCCGGCGGCGGCCGCGTGAGCTATGTGCAGGGCGCCAACGTGGCGGGCTTCGTCAAGGTGGCCGACGCCATGCTGGCGCAAGGCGTGGTCTGACACCCCGCAGGCGCTGCGCGTCGCCGGTGTTGGCCGGCGGCGTGCAGCCCGTTATGCTCGTGCGCGGCCGGCAGAACTGCCGGCTTTTTTTTACCAGCTTGGTGGAGGAAGCCCAGGTGAAGGCGCGAGCAACAGCAGCAGCAACGACATCAGCAGAGACATCGGCAACGACATCGGCAACGACATCGGCAACAAGGCGCATTGCGGCATTTGCGGCTGCCCTGGCGGCGGCCGTGGCACTGGCGGCATGCGCGATGCCGCCGCCTTCTTCCCCTGGCGGCACCAGCGCTGCGGCGCCCAAGCTGGTGGTCTTCATGGCCATCGACGGCCTGCCGCAGCGACAGGTGCTGGCCTATCGCGACCAGCTGGCCCCCGACGGCTTCGCCCGCTTCCTGAACCAGGGCGCCTGGTACAGCAACGCCCACTACGGCCATGCCTTCACCGTCACCGCGGCGGGGCATGCGACCATGCTCACGGGTGCCTATCCGCACCGCACCGGCATCATCGGCAACGATTGGCGCGAGCGCGATTCCGGCACGGAGGTCTACTGCACGGGCGATCCGGCCTACGTCTATCTCGACAACAACCCGACCAGGAAGCTCGACGGCACCAGCCCGGCCAACCTGCGCGCCGAAACCGTGGGCGACGTGCTGCTGCGCACCGACCCGCGCGCCAAGGTCATCTCCATCTCGGGCAAGGACCGCGGCGCCATCCTCCCCGGGGGCAAGTCGGGCACGGCCTACATGTACATGAGCAGCACGGGCCGCTTCGCCACCAGCTCCTACTACCTGAAGCAGCAGCCCGCGTGGGCCCAGGCCTTCAACGCGGCCAGGCCGGCCGACGCCTATTTCAAGAAGGCCTGGCATCCCTTGCTGCCCGAGGCCGCCTATGCCCGCTCGCTGCCCGACAACCAGCCCTGGTACGCCAAGGGCGGCAAGCTGCCGATGGTGATGGGGCAGGCGCAGGACAAACCCGACGGCGCCTTCTACGCCGAGCTGCTGCGCAGCCCCTTCGTCGATCAGATGTCGCTGGACTTTGCCCGTGCCGCCATTGCCGGCGAGGGGCTGGGGCAGGACGGGGTGCCGGACATCCTGGCCATCAGCCTGTCGGGGCACGACTATGTGAACCACGCCTTCAGCGCCGAGTCGCGCTTGTCGCAGGACCACTTCCTGCAGCTCGACCGGATGCTCGCCGCATTCTTCAAGGACCTGGACCGCACCGTGGGCGCCGGCAACTACGTGGCGGTGCTCACCGCCGACCACGGCTTCATGCCCGCGCCGGAATACAGCATCGCGCAAGGCAAGCCGGCGGGCCGCGCCAACGCCGGCGAGATGCTGGGCCGCGTCAACGCCGGCCTGAAGTCGCGCTTCGGCCAGGAAAAGCTGGCCAAGTTCTTCTCGGCCTCGGCCCTGATGCTCGACCAGCAGCTGATCGCCTCGCATGGCCTGGACTTCGATGCCGTGGCGGACGAGGCGCGCCGCCTGCTGCTGGCCGACCCGGCCGTGGCGGTGGCCTACACGCGCCGCGAACTCAAGGATGGCAGCCGCAAGGGTGCCCCGTACTTCGAGGCCATGCGCAACAGCTGGTACGAAGAGCGCTCGGGCGACGTGCAGTTCGCCCTCAAGCCCTACTGGCTGGCGAGCTCGTCGCCCACAGGCACGACCCATGGTTCGCCGTATGAGTACGACACCCATGTGCCGATACTGATGTGGGGACCGTCGTGGGTGCGCAAGGGCGAGGTGAGTGAGCCGGTGCAGGTGGTGGACATTGCGCCCACGCTGGCCAAGTGGCTGGGGGTGGCGGTGCCTGCGCAGGCGGAGGGGCATGTGCTGCCGACGCCTTGAGCAATAGCCGCGCAAAGTGCGCTTCGGAGTGGCTTTTCGCAGGCTCGTCCCGGTGCAAGGCGCGAGCCTTGCACCCCAGAAGACGCTCAGTGCGCCTTGTCCCGCGCCGCCACCGCCTTCTCGGCCTTGCTCACCAGGTCGGCACCCACGGTGCCCTTCCACTTGTCGTACACCGGCTTGGTGGCCTTCACGAAGGCGGCGCGCTCGTCGGGCGTCAGGCGAGTCACCGTCACGCCCATGCCCTCGATCTCCTTGAGCACCGGCTGGCCCGGCTCGACCAGACCCTTGCGGGCGATCGCGATCTCCTGCTTGCCCGCATCGAGCGCGGCCTGGCGCACGATCTCGCGGTCGGCCGGCGTCCACGATTCCCAGATCTCCTTGTTCACCACGAAGATCAGCGGGTCGGCCACGTAGCCCCAGGTGGTGACGTACTTCTGGCCCACGGTGTGCATCTTCAGCACGGTGAACAGGAACAGCGGGTTCTCCTGCCCGTCCACCGCGCCGCTGGCCAGCGCGGGTTGCGCGTCGGCCCAGCTCATCTGCGTGGGGTTGGCGCCCAGGGCGGTGAACATGTCGGAATAGATGGGCGAGCCCACCACGCGGATCTTCATGCCCTTCAGGTCTTCGGGTGTCTTGATCGGCTTCTTGGAGTTGGTCACCTCGCGGAAGCCGTTCTCGCCCCAGGCCAGCGGCACCACGCCGGCCTTCTCGACGATCTTGAACAGGTCCTTGCCCACCTCGCCCTGCGTGAGCGCGTCGATGGCCGCGTAGTCGGGCATCAGGAAGGGCATGGAGAACAGGTTGAGCTGCTTGACCTGCGGCGACCAGTTGATGGTGGAGCCCACGGCCATGTCGATCACGCCCTGGCGCAGCGCGCTGAACTCGCGCGTCTGGTCGCCCTGGATGAGCGACACGCCCGGGTACAGCTTGATGTTGATGCGGCCCTGCGTGCGCTCTTTCACCAGGTCGGCCCAGATCTTGCCGGCCTGGCCCCAGGGCGTGGGCGGGCCCAGCACCAGCGACATCTTGTATTCGGCCTTGTAGTGGCCCTGGGCCAGCGCGCCGGCCGAGAAGGTGGCCAGCGCCGTGGCCACGGCGGCCAGGCCCAGCAGGGTGCGACGGAATTTCATGGGACAGCTCTCCTCTCTCTTTGGATAAATCAGTAACCCAGCTTGTGGGGCAGCCACAGCGCCAGCTGCGGCCAGATGATGACCCCCACCATGACCAGGAACATGGCGAACAGCATCCAGCCGACCCAGCGCACGGTTTCTTCCATGCGCACGTTGGCGATGCGGCACGACACCATCAGGTTCACGGCCAGCGGCGGCGTGAACTGGCCCAGCGCCACCTTCAGCGTGAGGATCACGCCGAACCACACCGGGTCCCAGTTGTAGTGCTGCACGATGGGCCACAGGAGCGGCACGAAGATCAGGAAGATCGACACGCCGTCCAGGAACATGCCCACGGTAATCAGCAGCACGATCAAGAGGGCCAGCACGCCGTACTCGCCCAGGCCCGAGTTGACGATGGCCTTGGCCACCGGGTCGATCACGCCCAGGGTGGAGAGCGAATAGGCAAAGATTCCCGCCAGCGACACCACCAGCAGGATCACGGCCGACAGCTCGCCCGCTTCGCGCAGGATCACGAACAGGTCGCGCACCTGGATCGTGCGGTAGATCACCATGCCCACGAACAGCCCGTAGAACACCGCGACGACGGCGGCCTCGGTCGGCGTGAACCAGCCCGCGCGCATGCCGCCCAGGATCAGTACCGGCGCCGCCAGGCCCCAGGTGGCTTCGCGAAAGCTCTTCCAGAAAGCGGGGCGCGGCAGGGAGGCCTCGAGCGCGCCCATGTTGTTGGAGCGCGCCATCCACACCGCGGGCACGATCAGCGCCAGGCCGGCCAGCACGCCGGGAATCATGCCGGCGGCGAACAGCGCAGGCACCGAGGCGCCCGGCACCAGCACCGAATACACGATGAAGGCAACCGAGGGCGGAATCAGGATGTCGGTGGCTGCCGCCGCGCCCACCACGCTGGCAGAGTAGGCCGCCGGGTAGCCGGCGCGCGACATGGCGGCGATCATCACCGCGCCCACCGCGGCCGCGTTGGCCGGGCCCGAACCCGAGATGCCGCCCAGGAACATCGCCACCAGGATGGCCACCATGGGCAGCATGCCCGGGCCGCGCCCGACGATGGCAATGGCAAAGTTCACAAGGCGCGAAGCCACGCCGGAGCGGTCGAAGATGGAGCCCACCAGCACGAACATCGGAATGGCCAGCAGCGGGTACTTGCCCAGGCCGGCGTAGAAGTTCTGCGGCACGGCCAGCAGGCCGAACCATTGGGCGTCGGCGTTGGCCAGCGCAATGCAGGCCGCGCCCGCCAGGCCCAGGGCCGCGCCGATCGGCACGCCCAGGAGCATCATCGCCAGGAAGGCGACGAACAGAAGCGTGGGGATCATGCTTGTGCGCCGCCGTTCTCGTTGTTGTTGCTGCTGCTGCTGCCGTCGCCGTCCTTGCGGCCGCGGCGCACGAACAGGCCCAGCGCGCGCAGCGCAATGGCCAGCGAGCAGACGGGGAGCCACACCGAATACCACCACTGCGGCACGCCGATGCCCGGCGAGGTTTCCTCAAAACGGTAGTCGTCCCACACCACCCGGATGCTCAGGCCCGCGATGAGGAAGAACAGGGCGGCCACCATCAGCGCGCCGAACTGCGCCAGGCGCTTGCGCCGGGCCATGGAGCCGCTTTCTGCAAAGTACTCGATGCGGATGTGCCGGTCGCGCGCGACGGCGGCCGAGCCGGCCACCATGGCCAGCAGGATCATGAGGAACACCGAGAACTCTTCCGTCCATGCAAACGACGAATCCGTGAAGTAGCGCACCACCACGTTGGCAAAGGTGATGCAGGCCAAAAGGCCCATGATCACCACGGTGGCCCAGTCCTCGATGGCCAGCGGCACGCGGGTGGATTCGTCGAGTCCTGGAAGTTCTTCGGGCAGCGGGCTGGCAGCATCCAGCTTGGCACCGGTTTCAGTGTGGGGCATGAAGCGTGGCAGAGATACAAATGGGTGAGGCCATGGCGGGTTTGCGCCACGGAAGGCGGGCGCCATGGGAGCTGGCGCCGCGACACGGAAGGCACGCGGCCCATGGTAATGAGAGGTGTCCACAACGGGCATCGGGTCTTTACCAAGTGTGTGCCCGCTCAACCACACGCGACTGAGCCCCTCGCAGGCATGGGGCCGGGTGAGACAATTCCGGGCCATGACCGACTCCATCACCATCACCCGCCCCGACGACTGGCACCTGCACGTGCGCGACGGGGACGCACTCAAGGCCGTGGTGCCGCACAGTGCCGCGCAGTTCGCCCGCGCGCTCATCATGCCCAACCTCAAGCCGCCGGTGACCACCGCCGAGCAGGCCCTGGCTTACCGCCAGCGCATCCTGGACGCCGTGCCCGCGGGCACGAAGTTCGAGCCGGTGATGTCGCTCTATCTCACCGACAAGCTGCCGCCCGAGGAAATCGCCC
>JAFECZ010000314.1 GCA_018241905.1 Pseudomonadota bacterium | reverse complement strand
TCTGCATGGCGCGCTTCATGGCGCGGCGGAACATGATGCGCTTTTCGAGCTGCTGCGTGATCGAGTCGGCGATCAGCTGAGCATCGATTTCGGGCTTGCGCACTTCCTCGATGTTCACGGCCACCGGCACGCCCAGCTGCTTGCCGAGGTCGCGCTTGAGGTTCTCGATGTCCTCGCCCTTCTTGCCGATCACGACGCCCGGACGTGCCGAGTAGATCGTGATGCGGGCGTTCTTGGCGGGGCGCTCGATCAGCACGCGCGAAACCGACGCGTTCTTGAGCTTCTTCTTCAGGTACTCGCGCACCTTGATGTCTTCGGCCAGCATGCCCGCGAAATCGCGGTCATTGGCGTACCAGCGGCTGGCCCAGTTGCGGCTGACCGCAAGGCGGAAGCCGGTCGGGTGGATTTTTTGTCCCATAGTCTTCCAGACCTACTTAGTTGCCAACCGTCACGTACACGTGGCACGTGGGCTTGCTGATGCGATTGCCGCGACCCTTTGCACGGGCCGTGAAGCGCTTGAGCGTGGCGCCTTGCTCGACGTAGATGGTCTTGACCTTCAGCTCGTCGATGTCGGCACCGTCGTTGTGCTCTGCGTTGGCGATGGCCGACTCGAGCACCTTCTTGACGATCACAGCGGCCTTCTTCTGCGTGAATTGCAGGATGTTGAGCGCTTGATCGACCTTCTTGCCGCGGATCAGGTCGGCGACCAGACGGCCCTTGTCGACCGAGAGGCGGACGCCGCGGAGGACTGCACGTGTTTCAGACATGGTCTTCTCCTATTACTTCTTCTGGACTTTCTTGTCCGCGGGGTGGCCCTTGAACGTGCGGGTGAGCGCAAATTCGCCGAGCTTGTGGCCGACCATTTGATCGGTGATGTACACAGGCACGTGTTGCTTGCCGTTGTGCACAGCGATGGTCAGGCCGATGAACTCGGGCAGAACCATCGAGCGGCGCGACCAGGTCTTGATCGGCTTCTTGTCCTTGGTGGTCACGGCCTTGTCGGCCTTGGCCAACAGGTGGTGATCGACGAACGGACCCTTTTTGAGAGAACGAGTCATGAACGTGTCCCTTACTTCTTGCGACGCGACACGATGAAGACTTGCGTGCGCTTGTTGTTGCGGGTGCGATAGCCCTTGGTGAGGTTGCCCCACGGATCCACCGGGTGGCGACCTTCACCGGTCTTGCCTTCGCCGCCACCGTGCGGGTGGTCAACCGGGTTCATCACCACGCCGCGGACGGTCGGGCGAATACCCATGTGGCGCTTCACACCGGCCTTGCCGAGCTGGCGCAGGCTGTGTTCTTCGTTGGCGACTTCACCGATGGTGGCGCGGCACTCGATGTGGATCTTGCGGACTTCACCGGAGCGCATGCGAACCTGGGCGTACACGCCTTCGCGTGCCAGCAGGGTTGCAGACGTACCAGCCGAGCGAGCGATCTGCGCGCCCTTGCCGGGTTGCAGTTCGATGCAGTGGATGGTCGAGCCCACGGGGATGTTGCGGATCGGCAGGGTGTTGCCGGCGCGGATCGGCGCTTCGGCACCGCTCAGCAGCGTGGCACCCGTTTCCAGGCCGCGCGGAGCGATGATGTAGCGGCGCTCGCCGTCGGCGTAGCACACCAGCGCGATGTGCGCGGTACGGTTCGGGTCGTATTCGATGCGCTCGACCTTGGCCGGGATGCCGTCCTTGTTGCGCACGAAGTCGACCACGCGGTAGTGGTGCTTGTGACCACCGCCCTTGTGACGGGTGGTGATGTGGCCGTTGTTGTTGCGGCCGGCCTTCTGGAACTGGGGTTCCAGCAGGGGAGCGTAGGCGTCACCCTTGTACAGGTGATCACGCGAGATCTTCACCGCGCCGCGTTGGCCCGGCGAAGTGGGTTTCATCTTGATGACGGCCATGATTTAAGCGCCCTCTCCGACGAGGTTGAGCTCTTGACCCTGCTTGAGCGTCACGTAGGCCTTGCGAACGTTGTCGCGGCGACCGACCGACTTGCCGAAGCGCTTGGTCTTGCCCTTGATGTTGGCAACGGACACGCCCTTGACCTCGACCTTGAACATGAGTTCAACAGCGGCCTTGATCTCCGGCTTGGTGGCGTCCTGCAGCACCTTGAAAGTGACGGCATTCGACTTCTCGCCGACCATCGTGGCCTTTTCGGACACGATCGGGGCGACCAGCACCTGCATCAGGCGGCCTTCGTCGAACGTACGTTGTGCGGGGGTGGGGTTCACGCGGCTCATGCGAACATCTCCTTGAGCTTGTCGACCGCGCCCTTGGTCACGAGCACCTTCTTGTAGTGCACGAGCGAGACGGGATCGGCGTAACGCGGCTCGACCACCAGCACGTTCACGAGGTTGCGCGAGGCCAGGTACAGGTTCTCGTCGACTTCCTCGGCGATCACGAGCACGGACTCGAGGTTCATCGCCTTGAACTTGGCGGCCAGGGGCTTGGTCTTGGGCGAGTCGACCTTGATGGAGTCGACAACGGCCAGACGGCCTTCACGGGCGAGCTGCGAGAAGATGGACGCCATGCCGGCGCGGTACATCTTCTTGTTGATCTTCTGGGTGAAGTTTTCTTCCGGGCTGTTCGGGAAGATGCGGCCGCCCCCGCGCCACAGCGGCGAGGAAGTCATACCGGCACGGGCGCGGCCCGTTCCCTTTTGCTTGAAAGGCTTCTTGGTCGAGTGCTTGACCTGCTCGCGGTCCTTCTGGGCACGGGTGCCCTGACGCGCGTTGGCCTGGTAGGCGACAACGATCTGGTGAACCAGGTCTTCGTTGTAGTCACGACCGAAAACGGTCTCGGGGGCGTCGAACTTCGACGCGGCTTGACCTTGTTCGTTCAGGAGTTCGAGTTCCATTACTTCGCTCCTTGTGCGGTCGCCTTGGCCTTGATGGCCGGACGGACGGTCACGAAACCGCCCTTGGCGCCGGGGATCGCGCCCTTGATCAGCAGCAGCTGACGGGCTTCGTCGATGCGGATGACGTCCAGGTTCTGGGTGGTGACGGTTTCGTCGCCCATGTGGCCGGTCATCTTCTTGCCCGGGAACACGCGACCCGGATCTTGTGCCATCGAGATCGAGCCCGGCACGTTGTGCGAACGGCTGTTACCGTGCGACGCGCGCTGCGAGCTGAAGTTGTGGCGCTTGATGGTGCCTGCGTAGCCCTTGCCGATCGAGGTGCCTTGCACGTCGACCTTCTGGCCCACCGCAAACACGCTGCCCACGGCGATGGCGCCGCCAGCCTGGTGCTGGGCAGCCGCATCGGCGGTGACACGGAATTCGCGGGTGATTTCACCGGCTTCCACACCCGCCTTGGCGAGGTGGCCGGCTTGCGGCTTGGTCACGCGAGATGCCTTGCGTGCGCCGAACGTCACTTGCAGGGCGACGTAGCCGTCGTTCTCTTGGGTTTTGACCTGGGTCACGCGGTTGTTGGACACGTCCACCACCGTGACAGGAACTGCGTCCCCGTCATCGGTGAACAGGCGCATCATGCCCACCTTGCGGCCCAGCAACCCGAGGGAGTTGCTCAGACTCATTGCTTTTTCTCCAAAACTCCCGCCGCTGCCACTTCAATTGGCGACAGCGTTTGCCCCGGTCAAAGGGACTGCGAGAGAAGGTTGATGAATGCTCTGCTACAGCCGCCCGGCGCACCTGGCACCACAAGCAGCAATACGCCCACTCAGGGCGCAAAAAAGGCAGAGCCCGCAATTATAGCCTGCGCCGGGTTTTCCCGCAAGTTGCCCTTGCCCGCCAGCTTTCGGCGGGAGCGCCCTACTTCACCGGCATCACGAGGATCTTCTCGCCTTCGGCCGTGTCCTTGAGCTTGCCGGCGCCCGGCTTCTTGCTTGCGGGCGTGGCGGCGCCGGCCTGAACGGGGATGGACGTGGAGCTCGTCAGGCCGTTCTGGGTGGTAAACACGTTGAGGTAGGCGAGGCCCTCCTCCTGGGGGACGACGGTGACCGTCAAGGTGGTCGTCTCGCCGGCGGGCAGGCTGGTTTGCACGCCGCCGCCCGCCAGGCGCAACGTGGGGTCTGCGGAGAACCGCACCGTGCCCCCGTTCGGATCCTTGATCTTGCCCAGGACGATTTCGACGCGCGTGGGCTGCCCCAGGGCAGGCGTGTCCAGGACCCGATAGCGAACTTCGACACCGGAACCGTTGGGCTTCTGGGCCGCCAGCACGAACGGTCGCGCCGATGGAGGCTGCGCCGCATCGGCACAAGCCGCCGAGACGAAAGCCGCGGCGGCAGCCGCCAGGGCAAGTATTGCGAGACGCTGTTGGCAACTGGTCATGAGCCACTCACTGAATCTGGACGCTGAAACAGGTCTTGGATGAAGAATTGTTGGCGTCATTCACCGCCAGAACGACATCGCCGGACGGCAGGTTGACTGCGGCGGTTTCGCTGCTGCCCAAGCCCAGGCTACTGCTCAGGCGGCCTCCTGCGAACACCTCGAAATCGGGGTCGGAGGGACCCGGCCCGGAAACGCTGATCTGGTAGGCGCGGGCGCTGGGCACCGCCATGCGGAAGTAGACAATGTTGCCCAGCTTGTTGTCGGTGCCGTACTGGGTGGTCACGCAGCCAGTTGCGGCGCCGTTTGAAACGGGGATGTACATCGGTCCAGCCGCGAGCCCAGCACGGTTGGTCTCATTCACTGCCCACGGGTCGTTTGTGGCGCCGCTGATCGACTGCGCCGCCAGCAATGCCGAGAGGTCCGAGCTTGCCGCCGGCGCCGCGGCTGCGTAGGCGGCCGCAAATGCGTGGATCGTGGTGACCGTGCGCGTAGTGCGCAAGCCGTCGGCCATGGCCTGGTGGATGCCGGCAAAGCCAAATCGGTTGTTGAGCTGCCAGATCACCGACTGCACCGACGCCTCCCGATACCAGCCCAGCAGCCCGCCCGGGTTGGCGATCAGGTCCATGTTCATGCCCTCGCCCTGCTCGGCGCCGAGCGAATCGGTGTAATTGCGCTTTCCGAGCGCGATGCCGGACCAGGCGTTGCCCCAACCTTCGGAGAAAGCCAGGCGCTGGTCCAGAAGATCGCTGATGTCGTGCTGGCCACCCGGCGAGTCATCGCGACTGAAGGCGAACTGGTAGTAGTGACCCCATTCGTGGGCGATGACGGACGGGTCGAACTCGTCCGTATCGACGTCTTCCTTGCCCAGCACAAGGATCTCGGGCCCGTCGGTTGTCGCGATGAACGAGGTGGTGCCGATCTGTCCTTGCGAGATCAACCCCGCGGATGGCGCATTGCGCGTGCTCCAGAAAACGCGCAGCGGCGGAAAGCTGGCGTTGGCAGCCACCGAGACCACCTTGCCCATGGCGGTGTAGACGGTATCGAGAATGGCGAAGGGCGCAGCCAGCCGGTCTCCGGTATAGCTCTGCCCGCCCCAGCCGGAGGGCGCATGCAGATCGCGGGTTGCCGAACTGCCCACCACGCCGAACGCCGGCGACTCCAGGGCATAGAGGGCGTCGGATCGCGTGTTGTCCCGCACCGTGACGTCCCAAGCCGGCCCCGGCGCACGGCGTTCCAACTGAGCACGCACCCGCACGCTGACGGATCCACGGATGGCAACCGCCGCCACGTAATGGCCGTTGTCGTCCGTGGCGGTACTGCCCAGCACGGCACCTGTCTGCGAGTCGACGATGTCCACGCCGGCCCCACGCACCGGCTTGGTCACCGTCGCGTTGTAGGCCAGCGCACCGGTCGGGTTGGGCACGTAGTCGTAAGTGACGGTTCCGTCGATGGTGGCCGGTACACCCGCCCCGCCTCCGCCGCCCCCGCCTCCGCCCCCGCCGCCGCACCCCCCGAGGCTGACAGCGAGCGCCAGCACTCCCGACTGGAGTACGCGTCGCATATTCATCATCTGGAGTCCTTCCTCTGGCTTGCGAGCAACATGCACTAACAGTCCCGGCAGCATGCCATATCTGCGAGCGGCTCCCCAACGAAAAAGGCCCGTTCGCACCTGTGCGAACGGGCCTTGGCGTATGTCGCCTACAGCGCTTTACTGCAGCTTGATTTCGACGTCGACGCCGGCGGGCAGGTCGAGCTTCATCAGGGCGTCCACAGTCTTGTCCGTGGGATCGACGATATCCATCAGACGCTGGTGCGTGCGGATTTCGAACTGATCACGGCTGGACTTGTTGACGTGCGGCGAGCGCAGGATGTCGAAACGACGCATGCGGGTCGGCAGGGGCACGGGGCCCTTGACGATCGCGCCGGTGCGCTTGGCGGTGTCCACGATCTCGGCAGCCGACTGGTCGATCAGCTTGTAGTCGAAGGCCTTGAGGCGGATGCGGATCTTTTGCTTGGTAGCCATGGTGCTTCGTTCCTCTTGCTGATTACTCGAGGATCTTGGCCACGACGCCCGAACCGACGGTGCGGCCGCCTTCGCGG
>JAFECZ010000313.1 GCA_018241905.1 Pseudomonadota bacterium | reverse complement strand
CCCGGGCTTCGTGCAGGTGATGCAGGGCTTCGACTTCTCGCGCGCACTCATCGGTCTGCAGGTGCTGGCCGTGGCCCGCGTGGCGCTGGAGGAAACCTGGGAATACGTCGCGCAGCGCGAGGCCTTCGGCAAGCCGCTGTCGGCCTTCCAGGGCGTCTCGCATCCGCTGGCGGATTTCGACACCCAGGTGGAGGCCGCGCGACTGCTGTGCCTGCAGGCCTTGTGGCTCAAGGACAAGGGCGCGCCGCACAGCGCCGAGGCCGCCATGTGCAAGTGGTGGGCGCCCAAGCTGGCCTACGACGTGGTGCACCAGTGCCTGCTGAGCTTCGGGCACGGCGGCTACGACCGCGGCCCGATGGAGCAGCGCCTGCGCGACGTGCTGGGCTTCCAGATCGGCGACGGCACGGCACAGATCATGAAGACCATCATCGCGCGCACCCGTGCCGGGCGCGAGGCGGTGCCGGCCTGAGTCTTTCCTGTTCATCGCTTGCAGCACACCCCAACGAGAGGAGACAGACCATGGAGTTCGACCCCGTCCTGCTGCCGCCGCGCCGCGACCAGAGCGTGCGCCTGGGGCACTGGCATGACCGCACCATCAACGACGCGCTGGATGCCTGCGTCGCGGCCCATCCGGACAAGACCGCGCTCACGGCCGTGCGCGCGGACAGCGGAGAGACGCGCCGCTTCAGCTATGCCGAGTTGAATCGCCTGGCCGACCGCATGGCCGTGGGCCTCTCGCGGCTGGGCGTGGGCCGCAACGACGTGGTGGCGATGCAATTGCCCAACTGGTGGCAGTTCACGCTGCTGTACCTGGCTTGCTCGCGCATCGGCGCCGTGCTCAACCCGCTCATGCACATCTTCCGCGAGCGCGAACTGTCGTTCATGCTGGCGCACGGCGAGGCCAGGCTGCTGGTGGTGCCCAAGGTCTTCCGCGGCTTCGACCACGAGGCCATGGCGCGCGGCCTGCAGGCCAGCCTGCCGGCGCTGCAGCGCATCCTGGTGGTGGACGGCGGCGGTGCGGACGACTTCGATGCGCTGCTGGTGCAGCCCGAGTGGGAAAAGGAGCCCGATGCGCAAGACATCCTTTCGCGCAGCCGGCCCGGCCCCGACGACATCACCCAGCTCATCTACACCTCGGGCACCACCGGCGAGCCCAAGGGCGTGATGCACTCGGCCAACACGCTGATGTCCAACATCGTGGCCTATGCGCGGAGGCTGCAGCTCGGGCAGGACGACGTGGTGCTCATGGCCTCGCCCATGGCGCACCAGACCGGCTTCATGTATGGCCTCCTGATGCCCGTGATGCTGCGCGCCGGCGCGGTGCTGCAGGACGTCTGGGATGCGCGCAAGGCGGTGGAGCTCATCCGCGCCGAGGGCGTGAGCTTCACCATGGCGTCCACGCCGTTCCTCACCGACCTGACGAAGACGGTGCAGGAAAGCGCGTTGCCCGTGCCCGGCCTCAAGGCCTTCCTGTGCGCCGGGGCGCCCATCCCGGGCCAGCTGGTGGAGCAGGCGCGCGCCGCCCTGGGCAGCAAGATCGTCTCGGCCTGGGGCATGACGGAAAACGGCGCCGTCACGCTCATCCGCCTGGACGACGACGACCAGCGCGCCTTCACCACCGACGGCTGCCCGCTGCCGGGCGTGGAGGTGAAGATCATCGACGCGGACGGCAGCACCATGCCCACCGGCGAGGTCGGCAAGCTGGTGGTGCGTGCAAGCTCCAACTTCGGCGGCTACCTCAAGCGCCCGCACCTCAACAACACCGACGCGCAGGGCTGGTTCGACACCGGCGACCTGGCGCACATGGATGCCGATGGCTACATCCGCATCAGCGGCCGCAGCAAGGACGTGATCATTCGCGGCGGCGAGAACATCCCGGTGTTCGAGATCGAGGCGCTGCTCTACAGGCACCCGGCCGTGGCGCAGGTGGCCATCGTCGCCTACCCCGACGAGCGCCTCGGCGAGCGCGCCTGCGCCGTGGTCGTGGCCAAGGCGGGGCAGCAGCTGGCGTTCGCCGACATGGTGGATTTCCTCAAGGCGCAGAAGGTGGCGCTGCAGTACATCCCCGAGCGCCTGGTGCTGCGCGAGGCGATGCCGGCCACGCCCTCCGGAAAGATCCAGAAGTTCAGGCTGCGCGAGATGCTGCAGAAAGATTGACCGTGCAAGGAGGCCGAGCCATGCAGGAAGAAGATTCCATTGTCATCGTGCGGCGCGAAGGCCGCGTGGGCATCGTCACGCTCAACCGCCCGAAGCAGCTCAATGCCCTGAACGACGCGCTGATGGACGCATTGGGCGAGGCGCTGCTCTCGCTCGATGCCGACGCATCCATCGGCGCCATGGTGCTGGCGGGTGGTCCTGGCGCCTTTGCCGCGGGCGCGGACATCGCGGCAATGGCGCACTGGACCTACATGGACGTGGTGCAGGGCGAGTTCATCACGCGCAACTGGGAGGCCATCCGCCGCGTGCGAAAGCCCGTGATCGCCGCCGTGGCCGGCTTTGCCATGGGCGGCGGCTGCGAGCTGGCGCTGGCCTGCGACATCGTCGTGGCCGCCGAAAGCGCCCGCTTCGCGCTGCCGGAAATCAAGCTGGCCATGCTGCCCGGCGCCGGCGGCACGCAGCGGCTGCCGCGCGCCGTCGGCAAGGCCAAGGCCATGGACATGTGCCTGTCGGCACGCCAGCTCGATGCGCACGAGGCCGACCGCTACGGCCTGGTCTCGCGCGTGGTGCCCGACGAGCAGCTCATGCCCCATGCTCTGGCGCTGGCCACGGCCATTGCCGGCTATTCGCTGCCCGCGCTCATCGCCATCAAGGAATCGGTCAACCGCGCGTACGAAAGCAGCCTGGCCGAGGGCATTCTGTTCGAGCGGCGCCAGCTGTACGGCCGCTTTGCCAGCGAAGACGCGCACGAAGGCATGAAGGCCTTTCTCGACAAGCGAAAGCCCGGCTTCTCGCACCGCTGATACTTCTGCGGCCGGCTTTCATTCCTGGGGGAAATCGGTCACAGTCGCCCCTTTTGCCATCAGCATGAACAAGAGCAGTTCCACGCAAGCCCAGGCCGAAAGGTCGGCCGCGCAGCACATCGACGCCAAGATTGCTGCACTTGACGACTGGCGCGGCCGGACGCTGGCGCACCTTCGCAAGATCATCCTCGGCGCCGGTCCCGACATCGTCGAGGAATGGAAGTGGGACGTGCCGGTGTGGTCGTGCAACGGAATCATCTGCACCGGCGAGACCTACAAGGCCGCGGTGAAGATGACCTTCGCCAAGGGTGCTTCGCTGGAAGACCCGACGGGTCTTTTCAACTCCAGCCTCGAAGGCAATGTGCGGCGCGCCATCGACGTGCGCGCCGGCGAGAAGATCGACGAAAAGGCCTTGCAGGCGCTGGTGCGCGCGGCGGCCGAGCTCAATACGTCGTCGTCGGCCAGGAAGCCGGCGCGCAAGACGTCGAAGTAGCCAGGCCAGTGCCTAGCGCGCCTGCAGCTGCGTCACGTGGTCGCAGATTGCGCCGGGCGTGGTGAACCAGATCCTGCCCTCGTCGCGCAGCTGTGCCAGGTGCTGCAGCGCGCGCCGCAGGTGCAGCAGGCGATAGGGCTGGCCCACGATGTAGGGGTGCAGCGCCAGGCCCATCACCAGCGGCTGCGTGCGCGCCTGCAGCAGCATCTCGTCGGTGTTGTCGACCACCATCTGCGCGAAGTCCTTGGCGTCCATCTGGCGGGCGATGATCATCGGGATGTCGTTGAGCTCCTGCGGATACGGAATCGACCACAGGGTGCCGCCGTCGCGCGTCTGCATGGGCACGGGCTGGTCGTCGTGCGCCCAGTTCAGGGTGTAGCGGTAGCCGGTTTCGAGCAGCAGGTCGGGGGTGGTGCGGCTTTCCGAAATCCAGGGCGAGAGCCAGCCGGTGGCCTGCACGCCGCTTTTCTCGTGCATGCGGTCGCGGCAGGCGGCCAGCAGGGCGGCTTCGTCGGCTTCGGACAGGTCGGCCTGGCGGATCGAGTTGGTGTGGCCGTGGCCCACCAGCTCGTCGCCGCGCGCAACGCACGCGGCCACCAGCTCGGGGCAATGGTCGTACAGGGCGGTGTTCAGCAAGGTGGCGGCCGGCAGGCCCAGGCTGTCGAACAGTTCCAGGCAGCGCCAGGCGCCCACGCGGTTGCCGTATTCGCGCCACGAGTAGTTCAGCACGTCGGGATGCGGGTGCGCCGGCCCGATGTTGGCGCCCAGCCCTTCGCCAAAGGCGAAGTGCTCCAGGTTGAAGCCCAGGTACACGGCCAGCCGCGCACCGTTGGGCCAGGCGTAGTCGGTGCGCTGGGTGATGGGCTGGTAGTGAAAGCGGCCATGGTGCGCCACGGGCGCCAGGGGGGCGAAAACGGCTTTGGACATCGGGTTCCCAGGTTGAGCATCGCGCAGGAGAAGCACCCGGGCGCGCCACGCAGCGCCGCCCGGGTGACCCCAGGATACGTGCAAATGGTCAACAATTGAATAGGTAGTTTGTCGACCAAAAGACCTGGCTACCGGCCGTAGCGGGTATTTTCCGAGCCTGGAACGGCCCGCTTCACTTCTGTGCGGCCGCCGGCTGCCGGCATTGCGCCGATTCGTTGGCGTGTCGCAAATACGCAATCAGGTCCGCCCGGTCCTTCGCATCGGGCACGCCGTCGTAGGTCATCGACGTGCCCGGCACCAGCTTCAGCGGCCCGGACAGGAACTGGTTGAGCGTCTTTTCGTCCCAGGTGATGCGCGAGTCCTTCATCGCCTGCGAGTAGGCAAAGCCCGGGACGCTCCCGGCCCGCCGGCCCAGCAGGCCGCAGTGGTGCGGCCCCACCCGGTCCTGCACGAGCGCATGGCAGGCCTGGCATCGGGCATACACCTGCTCGCCGCGCTGCACTTGCTGCTGCTGGTCGGCGGCTGGGGCGGGGGCGGGAGCGGGAGCCGCCGCGCCGGCCATGCCCGAGACGAGCAGCAGCGCGAGCGCGCCGGCCAGCCGATGCGGCCGGCGGCGCCGGGGGCCGCTCATGACACGAAGGCCGCCGGCACCGGCGCCTCGCCCAGCGCGTTTCGCAGGATGGCCCAGTGCATGGCTTCGTCGCCCAGGATGCTGGCCGCAGCCTTGGCCAGGTCGCGGTTGCCGAACAGGGGCACCGCGCCCAGGTAGGCGCTGACGGCACCCTGCTCGAGCTTGGCGGCGAAGCGCAGCACGTCGGCCTGCGACTTCAGCTGGTCTACCGGAAAGTCGTAGTTGGACTTGGCGAGCGCCGGCTTGCCGCCGAGCTTTTCCACCGTCTTGGCCAGCACGTCGGCATGCGCCTTGTGGTGGCCCTGGAAGGTCACGGCCAGGTCGAGCACGGGCTTTTCGAGCAGCTTGCTTTCGGCCCCGAGTTGGTAGGCCGCGATGGCCTCGAGCTCTGCGCCGAGTGCGGTGTTCAGGATCTGCACGTCCTGGTGGCCGCCGCCCTTGGCCTGCTGCGCGGCCAGCACGTCGTTGCCGGCCAGCAGCGCAATGGCCGTGCCGGAGAGAACCAGGCCGGACGAGCGGCTGAGAAAGGCGCGGCGTGCCGCGGCGGGGTGGGGCATCAGAAAGAAGGACATTGCGTTCTCCATGGAGTGGGGCTGAAGGACCCGGCGGGTCTGCCCATTCGATGGAGCGGCGTTTCGCCACGTTCCCGCGCATCGCCCCGAGGCGATGCGCGCAAGCGAATCAGGGCTTGCCCTGCACCTCGGCAGGCGCGCGGGCCAGCACCGCGGCAACGATGCGGTCGCAGCGCGCGCCGTCGAAGGCGAACGCGTCGCCCAGGGCCATGTCGATGTCGCTGGCCAGGCCTTCGCGCAGCAGGCTGCGGGCGCGGAAGAAGCGGGTGCGCACCGTGGCCTGCGGAATGCCCAGCACCTGGGCGACTTCCTCCACGTCCATCTCCTGCACCGCGCGCAGCATGAACACGCTGCGAAAGGCGTCGGGCAGCAGGTCGATGCGCGCTTCCATCAGCTTGCGGATTTCGCCGCGCATGGCCGCGCGCTCGGGCTGCCGATCGGGGTCGGCGGTGAATGACGCCTGGGTTTCGGGTTCGGTCGAATTCATGGCGGCATCCAACGGAATGACTTGAGTGTTGCGCTGCCGCACCCGCCCCAGCGCCTCGTTGATGACGATGCGCACCAGCCAGGTCGAGAGCTTGGCATCGGCACGGAAGCCGCCCAGGGCACGCCAGGCGCGCAGGTAGGCGTCCTGCAGGGCGTCTTCGGCTTCGGCGTCGCTCTTGAGGATGCTGCGCGCGGTGCGAAACAGCAGGCGGTTGTGGCGCCGCATGATGGTTTCGAAGGCGCGCGCATCGCCGCCGGCGGCGCGTGCGGCGAGCTGGGCGTCCGTCGGCGGGTCGGACGAGGTGGCGGGGAGTGCGTGTTGCAGTGTGGA
>JAFECZ010000312.1 GCA_018241905.1 Pseudomonadota bacterium | reverse complement strand
GCCTCGTCGGCGAGAAAGTCGGCCAGCGCCTGGTGCGAATGGCCGCCGTCGAGCAGCGGCAGCAGGCAGCGTTCGATCACCGAGAGCGGAACCTGTTCGTGCCACTGGTTGCAGGCCTGTGCCTGCGGCCCCGCCGCCAGGGCAAGCTCGGGCGCGCTTCGCACGCTGGCCAGCGCACGCGGAAATTCCGCCACGTGGGCGGCCGCATCGACCGGCGCCCGGCGAATCCGAACCGCGCCCAGTATCAGCAGCTCTTCGAGCATGGCCATGACGAAGGCATCCACCTGCGCGCGGGGCTCGCCGGTGCGCTCGGCAACCGCGGTGACCAGCGCCTCGACACCCACCGAGGCCGGATAGCGCTCGTCGAGCACCAGCGCCACGGCCTTGTGCACGGGCAACCGCAGCGTGACCTTGAGGTTGCGCAGCGCATGGCACGGCTGCTCGCGCGCATCGAGGGTGAGGGGGCCGCCGTCCTCGGTGAAGAACACGCCCGCGTAGTCCAGCTGGCGCAGGCGCTGCGGATCGAGGCGGTAGCGGATCTGGCTCGCGCGCTCCTGGCGCACCAGCAGGCTCTGGCGGAACGAACGATTGACCAGGAAGTCCAGGTACTGCTCCATCATCACCTGGCTTCCGCCGCATTCGCGCAGCAGCGGCGCTCGCACCTGCTCGCCGTAGTTCTGCACGAACATGGTGGCGGGCTCCGCATCGCCAAGATAGGCCAGGCCGGCGCTGTTGGCGCGCGCGACGAACTCCTTGAAGTAGCAAGGCGAGTTGCACGGTTCCAGGAACTCGTGCATGAGATAGGACGGACTGGCGCTGCGCACCACCGGCATCATCTCGTCCAGCGTGGCCTTGAGCACGCTGCCGGGCCGGGCCGACTGGTCCAGGAACTCGAGCATGCCGCGCGCATAGGACAGCTTTTCGCCGGGCTCGTCGCGCGGCGCGCCCCGCAGGATCATCGCGTCGCGCACGATCTCGCGCGATTTCCAGCCGGGGTGGACGTTGTAGCTGATGTAGGCCACGCCCTGCGGCGCGAGGTTGCGCGAGCAGGCCCGCAAGATGGCCTCTTGCACCGCCGCGGGCACCCAGCTGTAGACGCCGTGGCAGATGACGTAGTCGAACTGGCCGAAGGCCTCGTCGATCTCGGAAATGTCGTAGTGGCGCAGCCGCAGGTTGGTGAGGCCGGCGCGGTCCACCGCAGCCTGCCCCTGCCGGGTCTGGACCGCTGACAGGTCCACGCCCACCAAGGTTGCTTCGGGAAAGCGTGCCGCCAGAGGGATCAGGTTGCCGCCCGAAGCGCACCCGAGTTCGAGCACGCGCGCATTGCCGGGCGCCGGAACATCCAGCCCGAACAGAAAGGCGACGGCCTCCAGGTGCTCGGCTGCAGTCTGCGGAAACGGGTGCGAGTCATAAGGCACCTCGTCGTAGTAGTTGCTGAGCTGGCTGGTGACTGAATCCGGCATGGTGGGCTTGGTCGCAGACACTGGAGTGCCCGCCACTATACGTGGCGCGAAGGGAGTTCACGGTCACCGTTCGCGAACTCGAAGGACCGCCGGCCCATGCCGGATCGCTCTTTTCTTGCTACTGGTCGCCGGAGGTGACGTATTCGACGTCCGAAACAACGCCGGCATCGTTGAACGACACGACGCAGGACTTGGAATAGAACTTCATGTTGAAGGCCGTTCCCTTGGCTTGCGTGTAGTTGTAGGTGTAGGCGTAGTCCTTGGCCCCCTTGATGACCGGATAGATCGCCTCTCCGGTCGGCTTGCCCAGCAAGGCCACCACGTCCTGCTTCGTGGATTTGCCCTTCACGATGGACGCAAGCTTCTTGCCGTCGAAATCGGTGGAGTCCTCCTTGAACGAGCTGACGAACTCCTGGCTCACCAGCTTGTCGTTGAAGAAGGCAAAAGTCAGGCCGCGCGCCGGGATCACCCCGGGGTATGCGCTTTCGCCGCCGGTGGCGGCATAGGCATATTTGGCAAGCTTGAGCGTTTGATCGTTCTTCATCAACTCACCTGTCTGCCACGGGTCGCCCATCTTCTTCGTGACTTCCGCGCGCGCCGACTTCCCGACCACGAGTTCCCCTTCGGCAGGACGAACGAAATTCGTTCCGGCACATCCGGTCAGTCCGGCAGTTGCGATGACAACGAGCGCGAGAAGCGAATGGATCTTCATGTTTTTCCCCTTGATTGATGGAGGCCCGGCAAAGCGAGCTCAATTCGAGTTACATAAAACATAACTCGTTACAGATTGTGCGACGGTGCTCGTGGCGCACCAAGGGGAAGCACAGGCCGAAGTGCCATCTACGCCACACTGCCGCATGGGCAGGGCGTCGCCAACGACGCGCATTCGGCGCTATCGTCCGGCCAAGTGAGGGCAATATTGGGCATCCGGCCAGGCGCAGCCGGATGCAGGAGAGTGATGGTGGAGCTGGGGGGATTCGAACCCCCGTCCGCAAGCCTTCGTCGCGCAGTTCTACATGTTTAGCGATCTGTTTTGGATCTCGCCACCGGTGTCGCGCAGTCGCACGCTACACCGGCCGCCAGTGCCCTATTGTCTTGCCCCGACCCAAGGCACCCGGATCGAAGCCAGCCTATGTGAATAACCTTGCAGCCGGGAGGCGCCAGATTGCTCTAGTGCCCCCTTGCCCAGCCCATAGGCCAACTGTTGCAAGGCTCACTGGTTATTAAGCAGCGAGTGCGAAACGTTCGTCGTTTGCAGTTAGTTTGTTTGAATCTGTTTTACGAGCGCATTCAGCTCGACATGCCCCGCTGCGATTCCGAACCCACGTCGAAACCAATGCAGCCCCAGGAATCTTCTATTTTAGGCCTTGGCGCACTATTTAAAGAGCTGCTCGCCTGAATTTGCCGACGCGATCAGGGTCAACAGCGCGGAGGGCGTCGAAATGCTCGCGTCCGCATTCCACAGCTCCGTATCGGCCCGATCGCCAAGGTAGCCGTAGGTGGCGGCGACGGTCCGCATGCCGGCAGCCCGTCCAGCCATGACATCGCGCTCGTCGTCGCCCACGAAGAAGCAGCGCTCGGGCTGCACGCCGAGGCGCCGAGCCGCCTCGAACAAGGGTTCGGGGTGCGGCTTTGCATATGGCGTGGTGTCGCCACACACGAGCGCACCGGATGTCGCAAACAACGGCATGGCGGCGGTGAGCGGCGCCGCGAAGCGGACCGACTTGTTGGTCACCACGCCCCAGCGCAGGCCCTGGTGCGACAGCTGCTCGATCAGCTCCGCCACGCCGTCGAAGGCGCGCGTGCGCACGGTCATCGCCTGCTCGTAGTTGACGAAGAACTCTTCGCGCAGTTGCGGGAAGTCCGGATGGTCCGGCGCAATGCCGAACGCTATGCCCAGCATGCCGCGCGCCCCCGAGCCGGCCATGGGACGGTAGCGCTCCAGGGGCAAGGACGCCATCCCGCGGTCGGTGCGCATCTTGTCGGCCGCGGCCCCCAGGTCGGGTGCGCTGTCGATCAGCGTGCCGTCGAGGTCGAACAGCACCGCATCGAAGATTCGATCGTTCATTCGTTCACCGCCTCGGGCCTTTGGGTGGCGAACATGTAGTTGACGCTCGTGTTGTCGCTGAGCCAGTAGCGGCGGGTGAGCGGGTTGTATTCCATGCCCCGCGTGTGCCGCAGTTCCAGGCCGGCGGCGCGGCAGTAAGAGGCCAACTCGCTCGGCCGGATGAGCTTTCTGTACTCGTGCGTGCCCTTGGGAAGCATGCCCAGAACGTACTCGGCACCCACGATGGCAAAGAGGAAGGACTTGAGGTTGCGGTGGATGGTCGAGAAGAACACCCAGCCGCCGGGCTTGACCAGTTCGGCGCAAGCCTTGACCACCGAAGCCGGTTCGGGCACGTGTTCGAGCATCTCCATGCAGGTCACGACGTCGAAGCCGGCGGGCTGCTCCGCCGCCAGGTCCTCGACTGCCACATGGCGGTACTTGATGTTGGGCGTTCCGGCTTCCAGGGCATGGAGTTGCGCGACCTTGAGGGCCTTGTCGGCCAGGTCGATGCCCAGCACCTGGGCGCCTTTTCGCGCCATGGAATCCGCCAAGATGCCGCCGCCGCAGCCCACGTCCAGCGCACGCTGGCCGGCCAGCGGCGCCATGCCGTCGATCCATTCCAGCCGCAGCGGATTGATTTCGTGCAATGGCCGAAACTCGCTTTCCATATCCCACCAGCGATGCGCCAGCTCGGAAAATTTGGCCAATTCGGCCGGATCGGCGTTCACGTTATTGCTGCTCATTCTTCGGATTATGAATGGGGCCCAGTTCCCTCGAAAACCATGAAAAAGCCCCGCACGAGCGGGGCCTGAAGTAAAAAACCCCGCCGAGGCGGGGTTAGTCGTAAATCCTTGCGGATTACTTGGTGGCTTGCGTGCCGACCACTTCGATTTCCACGCGACGGTTCTTGGCGCGGCCTTCCTTGGTGCGGTTGTCCGCAACAGGCTGCTTCTCGCCCTTGCCTTCGGTGTAGACGCGGTTGCGTTCGATGCCCTTCGAGACCAGGTAGGCCTTGACGGCTTCGGCGCGACGGACCGACAGCTTCTGGTTGTAGGCGTCCGTACCGATCGAGTCGGTGTGGCCCACGGCAATGATCACTTCCAGGTTCACGCCACGGATCTTGTTGACCAGGTCGTCCAGCTTGGCGCGGCCTTCGGGCTTCAGGACAGACTTGTCGAAGTCGAAGAAGGCGTCAGCGGCGAAGGTCACCTTCGAAGCGACGGGAGCGGGAGCGGGAGCCGGAGCGGCCGGTGCAGCCGGAGCGGGAGCAGCGGCGGGAACCAGAGCGCCGTCGCAACCCACAGCAGCCGAAGCAGGCGTCCAGTTCGAATCGCGCCAGCACAGTTCGTTGGTGCCGTTCTTCCAGACCAGTTCACCCGTACCGTTTTGCCAGTTGTCGACGGCCGCGCCGCCATCCGCGGCGGTGACACGGGTCTGCGCGCCGGCGGCAGTGGCGAGCGCAGCGACTGCAAACATCATCGCCACTTTATTCAGTTTCTTCATGGTTCTCCTCTTGGGGAAAAAGCCGCAGCCGCGCTGCGAAACAAGGACGCTTTAAGTGACCACCACCCAAAACGCTGGAACGATTGTGCCATAGGGTCTTTAGCAAACAGGTCGGATCCGGGGGCCCAAACGCCCCTCAAAGGCCGAATACGCCCCCATCTGTTGCTGCGCTGCTACACCTCCGAGGGCGTAAAATTTCGGGTCCTTGCCTGCTGGCCCTCCCCTTCATGACCTCGTTCGCCAAAGAAACTCTACCCATCAGCCTCGAAGAGGAGATGCGCCGCAGCTATCTCGATTACGCGATGAGCGTGATCGTCGGGCGCGCGCTTCCCGACGCCCGAGACGGTCTCAAGCCGGTGCACCGGCGCGTGCTGTACGCCATGCACGAGCTCAACAACGACTGGAACCGCCCATATAAGAAGTCGGCCCGTATCGTTGGGGACGTCATCGGTAAGTACCACCCCCACGGCGATCAATCCGTATACGACACGATCGTGCGCATGGCGCAGGATTTCTCCATGCGGCATATGCTGGTTGACGGCCAAGGCAATTTCGGCTCGGTGGACGGCGACAACGCAGCGGCGATGCGCTACACCGAAATCCGATTGGCCAAGATTGCGCATGAAATGTTGGCCGATATTGACAAGGAAACTGTCGATTTCGGCCCCAATTACGACGGCAGCGAAAAAGAACCGCTGGTATTGCCCAGCCGCCTTCCCAATCTGCTGGTCAATGGCTCCGGCGGTATTGCCGTTGGCATGGCCACGAATATTCCGCCGCACAACCTGGGCGAAGTGGTGGACGCCTGCCTGCATTTGCTGGCCAACCCCGGGGCGAGCATCGACGAGCTGATGGAAATCGTGCCCGCGCCCGACTTCCCCACCGCCGGCATCATCTACGGCATCAACGGCATCAAGGACGGCTACCGCACCGGCCGCGGCAAGGTGGTCATGCGCGCCAAGGTGCACTTCGAGGACATCGACCGCGGCCAGCGCCAGGCCATCGTGGTCGACGAGCTGCCCTACCAGGTCAACAAGAAGACGCTGCAGGAGCGCATGGCCGAGCTGTGGCGCGAAAAGAAGCTCGAGGGCATCAGCCACATCCAGGACGAATCCGACAAGTCGGGCATGCGCCTGGTGATCGAGCTCAAGCGCGGCGAAGTGCCCGAGGTGGTGCTCAACAACCTGTACAAGCAGACGCAGATGCAGGACACCTTCGGCATCAACATGGTCGCCCTGGTGGACGGCCAGCCGAAGCTGTGCAACTTGAAGGACCTGGTCGAGGTCTTTCTGCAGCACCGCCGCGAAGTGGTCACCCGCCGCACGGTGTTCAACCTGCGCAAGGCGCGCGATCGCGGCCACGTGCTCGAAGGCCTGGCCGTGGCGCTGGCCAACATCG
>JAFECZ010000311.1 GCA_018241905.1 Pseudomonadota bacterium | reverse complement strand
CAAGCAGGCGCTGGACCAGACCCGGGCGGCGCGCTTCGCCGGCCGCAAGCGCGTCAACCAGCTGGCCCTGACCCTGTCGCTGGCCGCCATGGCCTTCGGCGTGTTCTGGCTGATCTGGATCCTGTGGGAAACGCTGCGCCTGGGCCTGGGCGGCCTGGCCATTGCAACCTTCACGCAGATGACGCCGCCGCCCAACGAGGCGGGCGGCATCCTGAACGCGATCTTCGGCTCGCTGGTGATGGTGGCCATCGCCACCTTCGTGGGCACGCCCATCGGCGTGATGGCCGGCATCTACCTGGCCGAGTACAACCCCAAGGGCTGGCTGTCTCGCGTGACGCGCTTCGTCAACGACATCCTGCTGTCGGCGCCCTCCATCGTGATCGGCCTGTTCGTCTACGCCGTGATCGTGGCGCGCTTCAAGAGCTTCTCGGGCATTGCCGGCGCGGTGGCCCTGGCGCTGATCGTGATCCCGGTGGTGATCCGCACCACCGAGAACATGCTGCAGCTCATTCCGCCGGGCCTGCGCGAGGCGGCCTATGCGCTGGGCACGCCCAAGTGGAAGGTCATCAGCAGCATCACGCTGCGCGCGGCCCGTGCCGGCGTGGTGACCGGCGTGCTGCTGGCGGTGGCCCGCATCTCCGGCGAAACCGCGCCGCTGCTCTTCACGGCTCTGAACAACCAGTTCTGGACGGCCGACGTGACCCAGCCGATGGCGAGCCTGCCGGTGACCATCTTCAAGTTCGCCATGAGCCCGTACGAGAACTGGCAGCAGCTGGCCTGGGCCGGCGTGTTCCTGATCACCGTGGCTGTGCTGGCCCTGAACATCCTGGCGCGCGTGCTCACGCGCACCAAACACTAAAAGAGAAAAGACATGCCTGTCACGCAAGTGCAAACTCCCGAGCGCGTGAAGATCTCGGTCAAGGACCTGAACTTCTACTACGGCAAGTTCCATGCGTTGAAGAACATCAACCTGGAAATTCCCGAGAACAAGGTCACGGCCTTCATCGGCCCCTCGGGCTGCGGCAAGTCGACGCTGCTGCGCACCTTCAACCGCATGTTCGAGCTCTACCCCGAGCAACGCGCCGAAGGCACCATCGCGCTGGACGGTGAGAACCTGCTCACCTCCAAGCAGGACGTGGCGCTGATCCGCGCCAAGGTGGGCATGGTGTTCCAGAAGCCCACGCCGTTCCCGATGTCGATCTACGACAACATCGCCTTTGGCGTGAAGCTGTTCGAGAACCTGTCGGCCTCCGAGATGGACGACCGCGTGGAGTGGGCGCTGAAGAAGGCGGCCCTGTGGACCGAGGTGCGCGACAAGCTGCAGCAAAGCGGCTCGGGCCTCTCGGGCGGCCAGCAGCAGCGCCTGTGCATTGCGCGCGGCATCGCCATCAAGCCCGAAGTGCTCCTGCTCGACGAGCCCTGCTCGGCGCTGGACCCGATCTCGACCGCCAAGATCGAGGAACTGATTGCCGAGCTGAAGAACGAATATACGGTGGTCATCGTGACCCACAACATGCAGCAGGCCGCGCGTTGCAGCGACTACACGGCCTACATGTACCTGGGCGACCTGATCGAGTTCGGCGCCACCGAGCAGATGTTCTTCAAGCCCAAGCGCAAGGAGACCGAGGACTACATCACCGGTCGCTTCGGTTGAGGTGAAGGAAGGCAGAAAAAGGGACACACATGACTGAAAAGCACCTTTCCAGCCAATTCGACAGCGAGCTCAACGGCGTGTCTTCGCGCGTCATGGAGCTTGGCGGCATGGTCGAGTCGCAGATCCACCAGGCCATCTACTCGCTGGCGCAGTTCGATTCCGACGCGGCCGACCGCGTGATCGAGACCGAGAACCGCGTCAATGCGCTGGAAATCGAGATCGACCGCGAGCTGTCGTCGATCATCGCCCGGCGCCAGCCCACCGCGCGCGACCTGCGCCTGCTCATCGCCATCTCCAAGACCACCGCCAACCTCGAGCGGGTGGGCGACGAGGCCAACAAGATGGCGCGCATGGTCAAGTCGATCATCGAGAGCGGCGCGGCCCGCGCGCTGCCGTCCACCGAGCTGCGCGTGGCGGCCGACCTGGCCTCGGGCCTGCTGCGCAAGGCGCTGGACGCGTTTGCCCGGCTCGACGTGGCCGCGGCCGTGTCGATCCTGAAGGACGACGACCTGATCGACGCCGAGTTCGACGGCTTCGTGCGCAAGCTAGTCACCTACATGATGGAAGACCCGCGCACCATCTCGGCCAGCCTCGACCTCCTGTTCCTGGCCAAGGCCATCGAGCGCATCGGCGACCACGCCAAGAACATCGCCGAATTCATCATCTATATCGTCAAGGGCGCCGACGTGCGGCACACTTCCATCACGGAAGTGGAATCAGCAGTGCAATGAAGAAGCCAAGAGTCCTGATCGTCGAAGACGAATCCTCGATCGCCGAACTGATCGCGGTCAACCTGCGCCACAACGGGTTCGATCCGATCTGGGCCGAGGACGGCGATGCCGCCCAGCGCGAGATCGACACCGCGCCGCCCGACCTCATCCTGCTCGACTGGATGCTGCCCGGCCAGAGCGGCCTGGTGCTGGCCCGCCAGTGGCGCAAGGAGGCGCGCACCAAGACCATCCCGATCCTGATGCTCACCGCCCGCGGCGACGAGCCGGACAAGATCGCCGGCCTGGACGCCGGCGCCGACGACTACATCACCAAGCCTTTTTCCACGCAGGAAATGCTGGCGCGCATCCGCGCCGTGCTGCGCCGGCGGGCGCCCGAGACCACCACCGAGCGGGTGGAAATCGGCGAGCTGGCCCTGGATGCCGCCACGCACCGCGTGACCTGGCAAGGCACCCCGTTGAAGGTGGGGCCCACCGAATTCAAGCTGCTGGCGCACCTCATGCGCCATGCCGAGCGGGTGCACAGCCGCGCGCAGCTGCTCGACAAGGTGTGGGGCGACCACGTCTACATCGAGGAGCGCACGGTGGATGTGCACGTCAAGCGCCTGCGCGAATCGCTGGGTTCGGCCTCGGCCATGATCGAGACGGTGCGCGGTGCCGGCTACCGCCTGACCGCACAAGCTACCGTCTGAGGCGCCTGCTGCCTTTCTTTTCCTCCGCGCATGGCTTGCCTGTGCGGACCGCCGACCGCCGCTGATAATTCCTGCAATGCCTTTTCGCGTTGCCACCTTTCTTGCTTTTTCCCTGGCCGGCGCCGTGCTGGCCTATGCCACCTTCGGCCGCGTCTGGGCGGGAGCCTGGGCGGGTGCGGCCGTCTGGCTGGTGCTGGACGCCCTGCGGGCCAAGCGCCTGCTCGACGTGATGCGGCATGACGTCGCCGCGCTACCCACGCGCGGCCACGGCGTGTGGGGCGAGCTGGCCGAGCGCATCCGCAAGGTGCTGCGCGAGCGCGACAAGCAGATCCGCCAGTCCGACGACCGGCTGCAGGAGTTCCTGGCGGCCATCCAGGCCTCGCCCAACGGCGTGGTGCTGATCGACGAGCAAGGGCGCATCGAGTGGTGCAACCAGACGGCAGCCGGGCAGTTCGGCATCGATGCCAAGCGCGACCTGCAGCAGCACCTGGCCAACCTGGTGCGCGACCCGGCCTTCGTGGCCTACCTTGCTTCGTGGAACTACAGCCGAGACGTGGTCATCGACGCGCCGTCGCAGCCGGCCGGGCACCGCGCACACCCGGTGCGGCTGTCGATGCAGGTGCATCCCTATGCCGGCAACCGGCGCATGCTGCTCACGCGCGACATCACGGCCCTGGAGCAGGCCGAGACCATGCGCCGCGATTTCGTGGCCAACGTCTCGCACGAGATCCGCACGCCGCTCACGGTGCTGGCGGGCTTCGTGGAAACGCTGCAGAGCCTGCCGCTCGATGCCGAAGAGCGCGCCCGGTACCTGCGGCTGATGGCCCAGCAGTCGCACCGCATGGAGACGCTGGTCAACGACCTGTTGACCCTGTCTCGGCTGGAAGGCAATGCCGCGCCGCCCAACAGCCACTGGACGCCGGTGCGGGCGCTGCTGGCGCATTGCGAGGAAGAGGCTCGCGCCCTGTCCAAGCAGATCTCGACGCAGGGCCACAAGTTCTCGTTCTCGCAGGAAGCGGATTCGGAGCTTTCCGGCGCGCCGGTGGAGTTGCAGAGCGCCATGTCCAACCTGCTGAGCAACGCCATCCGCTACACGCCCGGCGGCGGCGAAATCGCAGTGTCGTGGCGCCTGCTGCCCGACGGCCGCGGCGAGTATGCGGTGCGAGACACCGGGCCCGGCGTGGCCGCCGAACACATTCCGCGCCTGACCGAGCGCTTCTACCGCGTCGACCGCAGCCGTTCGCGCGAAACGGGCGGCACCGGCCTGGGCCTGGCCATCGTCAAGCACATTGCCCAGCGCCACGGCGGCGAGCTTCGCATCGAGAGCACGGTGGGTAAGGGCTCCCGATTTGCCCTGGTGCTGCCGGTGGCGCGGGTGCGCCAGGTGGCCGCCGCCGTCAAAGCGCGGGCTTGAGCGCCGGTTTCCGGCCGGCGCGGCGCAGCGTGCGCCACAGCAGGGCCGTGAACAGCAGCGCGGTCAGCAGCAGGGCCAGGGCCGACATCAACCAGAAGGCCAGCGGCGACTGCATGGGCGGCCACGGCCCCAGGCCGCGATAGGCCAGCGCATAGCTGCCGCCCAGGCCCACGCCCCACAGCAGCGTGCAATAGATGACCAGCGGCGCCACGGTGATCCGGTAGCTGCGCAGCACGAACACGCACAGCGTCTGGACCGAATCGGCCACGTGATAGAGCGCGGTGGCCAGCAGCAGCACCGACGCCACCGCGATGACCCGCGGGTTGTCGGAGTAGATGCCGGCCAGCTGGCGGCGCAGCAGCAGCATGCAGGCGGCCAGCACCAGCGCGCAGCCCACGGCCAGCAGCAGGCCGGTGCGGCACGCATGCCTGGCGCGGGCCGGGTCCTGGGCACCCAGCCACCAGCTCACGCGGGCGCTGGTGGCAATGGCCAGCGACAGCGGCACCATGTAGGCCAGTGCGGTGAGGTTGGAGGCGATCTGGTGCGCGGCCGATGCCGCCGTGCCAAGCCGGGCGATGAACAGCGCCATCAGCGTGAAGGACGTGACCTCGACCAGCACCGCCAGGCCCGCCGGTATGCCCAGGCGTGCGAACTGGCCGATCTGCCGCCAATCGGGCGCCTCCATGCGCAGCCAGATCCGGCAGGCCTTGTAGGTGCGTTCGTGGCGCAGCAGCCAGACGGCGCTGCCCAGCAGCAGCCAGTTCACCGCCAGCGTGGCCCAGCCGCAGCCCACCAAACCCATGGCAGGCAGGCCGGCGCCGCCGAAGGTGAACCAGACGGACAGCGGCAGCTTGACGAACAGCGCAATGATCTGCAGCACCGTGACCACCTTGGGCAGGCCCAGGCTCTGGCTCAAGGTGCTGAACAGGCGAAAGAGCAGGGCCGGCGCCAGCGCGAAGGCCAGCACGCCCAGGTAGCGCTCAACCTCCTCGCGCATGGCGGCCGGCACTTCGGTCCAGCGCAAGAGCGCATCGGGGTTCAGCAGGATCGCCATGCCGATGACAATGGTGGCGGCGCACAGGTAGAGCGACTGCCGCACCGATTTCCCCACCTCGTGCTCGCGGCGGGCGCCATGCAGCTCGGCCCAGACCGGCAGCAGCGCCTGCAGTACGCCCATGAGCGAAACGAACACGCTGATGAAGATGGCCGAGGCCACCGACAGTGCGGCCAGAGCCCCTTCGGCGAACCGGCCCGCAACGATGGTGTCGGTGACGCTGAAGGCCATGACCGCCAGCTGGCCCACCAGCACCGTGCCGGCGTGCTGCGCAATGGGCCGGACGTCGCTGTTGCCGATGTGCGGCCGGCCCCTCACGGCGTCAGGCGCTGGTAGAGCAGCAGGTCGTCGGTGTTGGCGGTGGGGCGGCGCAGGGTGCGGATCAGGCGCCACTGGTGCAGGTCGATGATGTCGTGCAGGCCGCCGATGGCCTCGGGGTTCACCAGCAGCCAGCGGCACTTGGAGTCGGGCGTGAGCGCCTGCAGCTTGAACTGGCCGTGGTAGCGCAACGCCGCGATGTGCGCGCGTTCGAGCTCCAGTTCGGCGACGCATTCCGGCTGCTCGCCGATAAGCGCCTTTACCGCCTGCACTTGCGGCAGGTAGCTGCGGGCGTAGTCCAGGGGCGGCAGCCACAGCGTCATGACCAGCGTCCAGCACAGTGCGGCGCCGCCGGCCGGCAGCACCAGCGTCTTCCACAGCGCTGCCCGGTGCCGCCCGGTGCGCCAGCGCACCAGCCAGCCCCACGCGATGGTGGCGGCCACGGCAAAGAGCAGCGCGATGGTGGAGTACTGCGGCACGAAGCCGGGCGCCAGGCGGGTCACGTTGGCCAGCGGCTTGGCCGGAAAGCCCGTCTGCATCGACACGTAGTACACCC
>JAFECZ010000310.1 GCA_018241905.1 Pseudomonadota bacterium | reverse complement strand
TGAAGAGCACGACGAAGGTCGCGCCGAAGCTGCGCGACAGTTCCTTGCGCAAGGAAGATTGGAATAACATCGACCGGAGAGAAAAGAAATCGATTATGGACTTTCAACTTAAGACCCTCACTCTTTCTCGGGCTGCGGCCGAAAAGGCCGATGCATTGATCGTCCTTCTTGCCGATGGCGCCATCGAGAGCCAGGAGCCCCTGGCCAGGCTCGCAGCCGAAGCCCGCAAGGCCGGCGATTTCGAAGCCAAGGCCGGCAAGGTACTTTCCCTCTACAAGCCGCTGGCAGGTGCGCCGCGCACGGTGGTGCTGGCGTGCTCGGGCGACGGCAAGCCGTCTTCGGTGCGCAGCGCCGTCGCGGCGGCGCTGGGGGCGGCCAAGTCCACCAAGCCGGCGCGCGTGGCCATCGTGTTTGCGCAGCAGGCCGATGAAGCCGGCGTGCGTGCCGCGGTGCTGGCCGCATCCGAAGCCTGCTATGTGTATTTGACGACCACGTCGAAGGCCGAGGCGAGCTCGGTGCGCCACGTGCTGCTGGGCGTGCCCGACGCAGCCGCGGCAAAGGCTGCCTTCGAGCAAGCCGTGGCCACGGCCAACGGCATCGAGTTTGCCAAGGAATGGGGCAACCGCCCGGCCAACCACTGCACGCCCACCATCCTGGCGCAGGCTGCGCAAAGCCTGGCCAAGCTGCCCAAGGTCAAGTGCGAAGTGCTCGATCACAAGGACGTGGCCAAGCTCGGCATGGGCGCCTTCGCCGGCGTCGCGCAGGGCTCCAGCGAACCGCTGCGCTTCATCGTTCTTCAGTACCACGGCGCGGCCAAGGGCGATGCGCCGGTGGTGCTGGTGGGCAAGGGCATCACCTTCGACACCGGCGGCGTCTCGCTCAAGCCCGCGGCCGAAATGGATGAGATGAAGTTCGACATGTGCGGCGCTGCCAGCGTGCTGGGCGTGTTCCGCGCGCTGGGCGAGCTGCAGCCCGCGATCAACGTGGTCGGGCTCATTCCTTCTTGCGAGAACATGAACGACGGCAAGGCCATCAAGCCGGGCGACGTGCTCAAGAGCATGAGCGGCCAGACCATCGAGGTGCTCAACACCGATGCCGAGGGCCGCCTCATCCTGTGCGATGCGCTTACCTATGCCAAGCGCTTTTCGCCGGCCGCGGTGATCGACATTGCCACGCTCACCGGCGCCTGCGTGATTGCGCTGGGCGGCGTGCGCAGCGGCTTGTTCTCCAGCGACGACGCGCTCGCCTCGGCACTGGAGCAGGCCGGCGAGAAGTCGCTCGACCGCTGCTGGCGCATGCCGCTGGACGAGGACTACGGCGAGGGCCTGAAGAGCAACTTCGCCGACATGGCCAACATTGCCGGCCGCGTTGCCGGCGCGGTCACCGCGGCGAAGTTCCTGCAGAAGTTCACGGCCGACTTTCCTTGGGCGCACCTGGACATTGCCGGCACCGCCTGGAAGAGCGGCGCCGCCAAGGGCTCCACCGGCCGTCCCGTGGGCCTGCTGCTGAGCTACCTGCTTTCGCGCGGCTCAGGTGCCGCGGGCGGCGGCAAGCCGGCGGCACGCAAGAAGGCCAGCCGCAAGTCGCGGGCCGCAGCGTGACCGACATCGAATTCCGGTTCAACCTGCGCGATCCGGTGGACTACGCCTGCCGGCTGCTGCGCAAGGGCGTCATGCAGGGCGGGGCGCAGCTGGTGGTCACCGGCACCGCCGAAACGCTCGACGCGGTCGATGCCGCGCTGTGGCAGACCGAGCCCACCGACTTCCTGGCGCATTGCCGCGCAGATGCGGCGGCCAAGGTGCTGCAGCGCTCCCCGGTCGTGCTGGCCCAGGCGGCCGACGCTGCCTTGCCGCATCGCGCGGTGCTGGTCAACCTCGGCAGCGAGGTTCCCGCGGGCTTCGAGCGCTTCGAGCGGCTCATCGAACTGGTGGCCGAGGACGAGGCTTCGCGCGGCGCGGGCCGGGCACGCTGGCGCCACTACAAGGACCGCGGCTACGGCATCCGGCACCAGGACGCCTTTGCACCGGCAGGAGGCCGCGCCTGATGGCAACGTCGAGCCGCACGCCCCCTCGTTTCGTGCCGACCCTGACCACCGTGGTCGAGGTGCAGCCGGAGCCGCCTGCCGCGCCTGCGCCTGCGCCGCAGCAACCTGCGGCTGCGCCCGCGCCGGCGGTCGAATCCGGCAACATGCTCGATGACTTTCATTTCGCTTCCATTGCACGCCCGCCTGCCGTGCCACCGGGTGCGTCGGCCGCGGTGCAGGTTTCGGAAGAAGACGCCTTCCGCCTGGAAGAGCAATTGCTGCATCGGGTATTGCAGCGCGTCGACCTGTCGCTCGAGGAGCGCCTGACGGATACCGTCTCCGTGGCGGTGCAGCGGCAGCTCGACCTCATGATGCCGTTGCTGCGCAGCGAAATCGAGACGGTTTTGCGCGCGATCGTTGTCGAGGCTCTGGCGCAGGAACTATCGGAAACCCCAGTGTCTACGCCGCCTTTTGGACCCCCTTCCTTGGGCTAAACTGCGCCGCATTCAATGGCACACAAGTGCTAACGAATTTGGCGCGGCGCGGAAATTGCTCCGTAATGCGCTTAGGTCTAACGACCTTTTTTTTGGTCTCCTTTCTCTACCTATATCCATACCCTGGAGGTTTCCCATGCAATTGAAATGGACTGCAGTAGCTCTGGCAGCAATTACGCTCGTGGCTTGCGGCAAGAAGGAAGAAGCCGCCGCTCCGGCAGCGGCGCCGGCGCCCACTGCGGCAGCACCTGCGGCTGCGCCTCCTGCTGAATCGATCGTGGTCAAGATCGGCCACGTCGGCCCCACCAGCGGCCCCATTGCCCACCTGGGAAAGGACAACGAACTGGGCGCCAAGATGGCCATCGAGGACCTCAACGCCAAGGGCATGAAGATCGGCGACAAGGTTGCCAAGTTCGAACTGGTGGCCGAAGACGACGCCGGCGATCCGAAGCAGGGTACGGCCGTGGCGCAGAAGCTGGTCGACAGCAAGGTCAATGGCGTGGTGGGCCACCTGAACTCGGGCACCACCATCCCGGCTTCCAAGCTGTACAGCGACGCCGGCATTCCGCAGATCTCGCCGTCGGCGACCAACCCCAAGTACACCCGCCAGGGCTTCAAGACCACCTTCCGCGTGGTGGCTGACGACTCGCAGCTGGGCGGCACGCTGGGCAAGTACGCTGTCGAAACGCTCAAGGCCAAGAACGTGGCCGTGATCGACGACCGCACCGCCTACGGCCAGGGTGTGGCTGAAGAATTCGAGAAGGCCGCCAAGGCCGCCGGCGCCACCATCGTCGGCCACGAGTTCACCACCGACAAGTCGACCGACTTCAACGCCATCCTGACCAAGCTCAAGGGCGAGAAGCCCGACGTGCTGTTCTTCGGCGGCATGGACGCCGTGGGCGGCCCGATGCTCAAGCAAGTCAAGCAGCTGGGCATGAACGTCAAGTTCATGGGCGGCGACGGCCTGTGCACGGGCGAGCTGGCCAAGCTGGCCGGCGATGCCGTGGGCGAAGAGATGGTGGTCTGCGCCGAAGCCGGCGGTGTCGAAGGCGACTTCAAGCAGCCGCTGGAAGACTTCAAGACCAAGTTCAAGGCCAAGAACGGCGTGGACGTGCAGATCTACGCTCCGTACGTGTACGACGCCGTGATGGTGCTGGCTGATTCCATGCAGCGTGCCGGCTCGGCCGAACCCGAGAAGTACCTGCCCGAAGTCGGCAAGACCAGCTACAAGGGCGTGACCGGCCCGATCGCCTTCGACGAGAAGGGCGACATCAAGAACGGCGCGCTGACGCTCTACACCTACAAGGGTGGCCAGCGTACGCAGATCGCCGTGGTGCGCTAAGCATCAGTTGGCAGGAGGAGCCGAGTGCTCCTTCTCAAGAAAAGAAAAGGGCCCTCGGGCCCTTTTCTCTTTTGTGCCTCACGGCTAGCTTGCGGCTACCAGAACTTCCACCACGGCCGGTCGGTCTGGAACGCGCTCTTGTCCGGCTCCAGATCGACGTAGAAGCTGTCGCGCAGGCGCCGCCGCTGCTCTACTTCGAAGGCCTGCGCAACGCCGAAGGCCTGGCGCTCGCCCCGCAGCGCCCGCGCACGCCAGTGGTGCGCCAGGTGCGCCAGATCGGTGTCGTTGACGTCGGAAGGGTTGGGGGTCAGTTCGCTGCTCATCGAATCCATCCTCGGGCCAGGCACAGCTGCGCTAGCGAAGCTCGATCACACCCATGATGGTGCCGTTCTGGTCGACGGTGCACTTGGCCCGCGTGCCGGTGGCGGTGTTGCGCAGGCGCACCTCGTACATCTCTGCCGCGGTCGTGACGGCGGAGCCTTCGACGACGAAGGTCTCGGGCGCCTGCTTGAAGCGGCGCGCCGCAGCCGACACGCAGTCCTTCTGGCCCTGTTCCGTGGCCTGGCTGCCCGGCGTACTGATGGCGCAGCCCGCCAACAGGGCGAGCATTGCCGGGGCGGTCAGGAAGAGGAAGCGAATGCGCATGGAATTCAGGCGGGAGTGTCTTGAATTCCGAACATACAACACTCCGGCGCGACATCCTTCACGTTTGCGAGCAGAGGCGTGGTGGAAAAAGAACGGCCCGCGCGAGGCGGGCCGAAAGGTTGGCCTTGTCCAACCGAGGAGAAACTCTTGCAGGAGTTCAGTTGGCGGCGGCGGCCGCGCGCTTGCGCGCCGCTTCTGCCATGGCGTCCAGGTCGGCCAGGGCGCCGGGAATCGTCACCAGCCGAAGTGCCTCTTCCTGCGGCAGCGGCCGGGTGTCGTAGAGAAAGCGCAGTTCGCAGTCGCCGATGCTGAGCATGTCGCCGTTGCGCAAGGCCTGGCGGCGCACGCGCTGGCCGTTGACGTAGGTGCCGTTGAGGCTGCCGTTGTCGATGACGGAGTAGTGATCGCCGTCCCAATCGATCAACGCATGGGTGCGGCTCACGCGCTCGCTGTTCAGCACCACCGAATTGCCCTCGGTGCGGCCGATGGTCGTCGGGTTGCCCTTGATGTTGAGTTGGCGAACGCTCTGGCCCTTGGGGAGGATGATCAGGCGGGGCATGCTGTTTTCCTTGTTATGACGATGTGAAGCGATTGATACCAATGTATTCCTTCAGCATCCGGCCGCCATAGGAACTAGTTTGCGTTTTGCCTGGGGTATGCCCAAGGGCCGATGCGGCAGGCATGGCGTTTCGTGCCGAAGTTCACGATTCGCCTGGGGGGCCGGGGGTTGGTCCCCCTTGCCTGGGTTCATCGATCGCTCTCCAGTCTGCCGATCATCGGAAAAAGGAAAAAAAGAAACCCGCCGAAGCGGGTTCGAAAACGGCATCCCGGGGATGGAGGGAGGAGGAGGGTCTTGGAGATGCCGAACTGCTACTGTGGCTCGCGGGGCGGGCGGCACTGATAGTCCTGCAAGCCGTCGTGGTGTAGGAAGACGTCCTACGTTGCAGGCGCCCGGCGGCGTGCCGAGTCCGGACGAAAAAAAGCCCCGGGTCGCGGGGCTTTTTTTCAGTTTCTTGGCGGAGCAGGCGGGATTCGAACCCGCGGTGGGCTATTAACCCACACACGCTTTCCAGGCGTGCGACTTAAACCACTCATCCACCGCTCCGAAGCCCACGATTCTAGCATTTGTTCTCAGGGCGTACCCGTGGTCTTGCCAGCTTGCAGCATCCGCATGGCCGAGGCGATCAGGGTCGAGGTCTCGGTCATGTTGCTGGGCACGATGAGGGTAGAGGACGAATCCGCCGCCACCTTGCTGTAGGCGTCGACTGCGCGCTCGGCCACCTTGAGCTGCACCGCCTGCTCGCCGCCCGGCTGGCGAATGGCCGCTGCAATGCGCTCGATGGCGCCGGCCGTGGCCTCGGCCACCGCCGAGATGGCCGCTGCCTCGCCCTCGGCGTTGTTGATCTGCGCCTGCTTCTCGCCCTCCGAGCGGGCAATGAAGGCCTCGCGCTCGCCGGTGGCGATGTTGATCTGCTCCTGGCGGCGGCCTTCGGACGCGGCGATCAGCGCGCGTTTCTCGCGCTCGGCCGTGATCTGCCGCTGCATGGCCTGCAGGATTTCCTTGGGCGGCGTCAGGTCCTTGATTTCGTAGCGCAGCACCTTCACGCCCCAGTTGAGCGCCGCCTCGTCGATGGCCGAGACCACCTGGGCGTTGATCATGTCGCGTTCTTCAAAGGTCTTGTCCAGCTCCAGCTTGCCGATCACGCTGCGCAGCGAGGTCTGGGCCAGTTGCGTGACGGCCACGATGTAGTTGGAGCTGCCGTAGCTGGCGCGCATCGGGTCGGTCACCTGGAAGTACAGGATGCCGTCCACCTGCAGCTGCGTGTTGTCGCGGGTGATGCAGACCTGGCTGGGCACGTCCAGCGGGATCTCCTTCAGGCTGTGCTTGTAGGCCACCTTGTCGATGAAGGGGATGAGGAAGTTGGGCCCCGGCGACAT
>JAFECZ010000030.1 GCA_018241905.1 Pseudomonadota bacterium | reverse complement strand
GTACCTGCCTACAGCCCCTAAGCACCAGTGGGTCGACGTAGAGTTCATCACGGTGCACTCATCAAAGGGCCTGGAGGCTGACCACGTCATCGTGCCGCGAATGACTTCGGAGACCCTCGGCTTTCCCAGTCGAGTCGCCGACGACCCGGTGCTTCAACTGGCTATGCCGGGCGGTGACTCGTACGAGTACGCAGAGGAGCGTCGTCTGTTCTACGTCGCTCTTACCCGCGCACGTGCAACGGCAACGCTCATCACGGTTGTCCACAAGGAGTCGCCTTTCATCACGGAGCTAGTGAAGGAACTGCAGCTCGAAGTGGTCAATGCTGACGGCTCAAGCAGCAGCAGCGAAGTTTGCCCCGGCTGCGGCAAGGGCTTCGTGGTACGTCGCAAGGGTAGGTATGGGCCCTTTTGGGGTTGCAGCACCTTCCCACGATGCAACTTCACTCGAAAGAGCAAAGACGCAAGTGATTTGTCGTCAAGCTAGGTCTGAACTTTTCTCGGAATGTTGTAGAAAGCGCCACTGCGCGTCCATATCGCGTGATGTTTCGCCAGCAGCCGTGACCTACGGCTCAACAATCTCTCGTCGGCCAGACGGGTTCAAGCTTTCGAGCGAGGTGTAAAGCGTGCCAAAAGTTAGCGTCGACCAAATTCGGCAACGTCTTGCCTTGATGGCTCAACGACGAATCGCCTATGAGCGCGAAGCTGCACAGAAGAATGGAGTGCAGCGGCACGAAGTTTGGCGCCATGCATACCTATCGAAGCCATACCTAGTCGGAGCGTCGGACGAGATACTCAAGGAGCGCTTCAAGAGCATTTTCATGAACTGCGTGGAGCTCACTAAGGAGGGAAAGATTGCCCCGGTCTCACTTGAAAGCACAGATGAGTTCATGGTGGCCTTCACTCACCTGGATGAAGAATATGGAGCGAGGCAAGGGGAACTGCCGGTAGATGTTGTGGCAGAGGCAAGGCTGCCCATCTCGAAGTACTTCGAAGAGGGTGTCCCCCCAGGCGTGCGGATGTTCGGGAACTACAGAACGCCCGATGGCCCACTGCTCGTCAAGTATGGAAGGCGTCAATTCCTAGAACCCATGCTCAACGCCGGAAGCATGCGGATTGCAAATGCCGAGCACTACAGCAACCCGGGGTTCCTTGATTCGATTCGCGACGACGAGACGACCCGAAACTACTTCATCCCTACGTACATGGCGCGCCTGCAGGGAAGGAGAAGTATCTCCATCGAAGGCAGGGAGCTTTCATTTGGTGACGACGACCTCATATTGCCGCTCGAGGTCGATGACTACTACTTGCTGAGCCTTTGTACGCACATCCATCATCGAATGCCGACAGACTTTGACGCGGATGCGGCGTTGGTCATCAACAGACCAGTTCATTTTGTCCAGCGTGTAGTCTCCGCGTTCTTGGCGCAGTATCCTGAGTGGGACGCCCTGGAAGGGCCAGTCATCTATTACGACCCATACCAGGACTACAAAAAGTTCAAAGTGCCGGAGATGGCGAAGCACATAGGCTACGCATATCAGAAGGAATTCCGAATCGCGTTCAGGCCGAAACGCAGGGTCTCCACAAGTCTAGAGCCAGTGATGCTTTCAATCGGTCGGATGACCGAGTATGCGGACTTGGTGGCGCTGTAGGCGAGGCGACGGGCGCGTGCAGCTTGAACGCAACTGGTTGCCAGGCGGGGCGAGACTACTCGAACCCAAAGCGCGTGACCTCCATGCGGGTGCCGGAAACATCCCCAAGCCTTCGATAGACTAGCTTTGAGCGCTGTTCCCCGGCGCCTTCCGGAGAACGAGTTGGCACTGCGCTTGGATTTCAGTTGCATTCGAGAACACCGTGGCGCCAAGAGCGGCGGATTCGAAGAGCTTTGTTGCCAGTTGGCAGCGTTGGAGGACCCGGTCGAGGGCTCCACGTTCGTTCGCAAAGGCCCCGGTCCCGACCAAGGCTTGGAGTGCTATCGCATCTACGCTGATGGACACGAGGTCGGCTGGCAGGCGAAGTACTTCCTGAATGGCTTTGACGCCGGTCAAGTTGCTGACGTCAAGGACTCGCTGCAGCGGGCGTTGAGCAGCCACCCCAAGTTGAGCAAGTTCATTCTGTGTCTTCCGGTCGACCTTCGCGACAACCGCTCTGGGAATCGGCTCAGCGAGATTCAGCGGTACGAGAAGTGGCGTAGGGAGAGCATCGAGGCCGCAGTTTCGCATGGGCGTGTTCTCGAAATCGAGCTTTGGAGCGCTTCAAGCATCACTGAGCGACTTGGGCGCGACACCCCTGCTTACTCGGGGCGCGCCCGGTACTGGTTCGACACAGTTGCCTTCAGCACGGCTTGGTTTCGCGACAAGTTCGAGGTCCCGCGTCGAAATCTCGGCGAGCGATACAGTCCCGAAAGCCATGTCGATTTGCCTATTCAGCAAGCGCTGCAATCACTGGCCCGAGACCCAGAGCTGCTGAAGGTGCCGGCCGCGTGGGCGGCCGAAATCACGTACAAGCTTGACGGCGCGGTCCGAAGCTTGACTCACGAAGGGTTGGCGACGGCCGCTGACCGAGTGAGGCGACTCTGTGACCCGCTGCTTCAACGTCTGGGCGAGAGCCCCACGGCGCTGGACACAGACGTGCCGCTGGACGGCTGGACGGCACTCGCTGAAGCTGCAAGGCAGGGCGTTTCAGGTGCGCTAGCCGAGCTCCGGGAAGGGACCTCTGAGAGGGGCCACCACATCGCTCGCGGGGACCTTTTCGAACTGTACTCGGCCGTAGACCACGTTCGGCAGGAAGTAGCCAGCCTGCGGTGGCGGGTCACGAACAAGCGCGAGTTGGTGGTCTCTGGGTCGGCTGGTATCGGGAAATCACACCTGGTGGCTGATTTCGGCGCTAAACAACTCGCCTCGGCGCAGCCGTTCATCTTGGTTTTGACAGGCAACCTGACGGATGGGGACCCCTGGGAGCAGATTCGGGGCCAGCTGGATTTGGCACAAGCAAGTACCGCAGAATTCCTCGGTGCCCTGGACGCCGCTGCTGAAGCAGCTGGTTGCCGCGCTGTGCTGGCGGTTGATGCCCTGAACGAAAAGCATGGGATTTCGTTGTGGGAGTCGCGCCTTCGGGGCTTCATCGCGCTCATGCAGCGATTCCCGCGGCTAGCATTGGTGGTGACCGTCCGTGACACTTACCTGCACTATCTTCCGCTGGACGGCCTTGAGCATGTTGTTCATCGTGGCTTTGCCAGCCACTCCGGTGCCGCGGCCAAGGCGTATCTGGACCGCCGAGGCATCGCTCGACCCAGCTCGCCGAACCTGGCGCGGGAGTTCGAGAACCCGCTGTTCCTTCGTACGTGCTGCGAGTACTTGGACGCTGAGAACCTGAAGCAGTTGCCGAAGGGCTTGGAAGGAATCACAGCCATCTTCGATTTCTATCTGAGCGCGGTCGCCAAGAAAGTTGAGAGAGAACTTCGGCTCGTTCCCCAGCAGAGGATTGCCCGAAGGGCGCTCGACGCATTTCTGGATGCCTGCGCTTCGCACGGTGATGGTAGTAGCCTGCAGCTTGATGCGACCATCGAGCTGTTGGAGCACTATCACAGTTCCGGCGGCACTGTGGACCGCAGCCTCCTGTCGTCGTTTCTCTCCGAAGGGGTGCTCACGCAGGAAGTCGAGTGGTACGGCGGTGATTCGGGCGAAGTCGTCAGGTTCACGTTCGAGCGACTGTCCGACCATCTGCGAGCTAAACGCCTCATCGAGCAAATCGACCGTGCGGACCTCGAAGGCTCCTTCCACCGAGAACCATTGGCCTCCTGCTTCGGCCCTGAGGCGTCGTGGCGGTTCGCTGGAGTGGTTGAAGCGCTTGCGGTCCAAGTCCCCGAGGAATATGGGCAAGAACTGTTCGACATACTTCCCCAGAACGCCATAGAGGACCAGTCGCTGTGTCAGGCCTTCGAGAGCTCGTTGGCTTGGCGCGCTCCAAGGTCATTTACAAAGCGAACAGTTGAATGGGTGGTCACGCTTTGCAGACTAACCGGGCGGTCCTGGTACGGACCGCTTCTCCTGGTTTGCACGGAGCCCGAGAACCAGTTCAACGCCGATTGGCTACATCGAGGCCTTTGGCCGCTTCCGATGCCCCAAAGGGATGCCGCGTGGTCTGTCTTTCTGGCCGAAGATGACTTGAGCGAGGGAGGCGCGGTCGAATCGCTGATTGAGTGGGCGTGGCAGGTGGAGGCCAGCGAGGTCGAGGAACAGCGACTCTGGCTCGCGGCAGTTACGCTGACCTGGTTCCTGTCGACCAGCAACCGTGCCGTGCGCGACCGTGCCACAAAGGCCTTGGTCAATCTGCTCTCATCCAACCTCAGTTGCGCCGCGGCGCTGGTGGACAAGTTCGTGGATGTCGACGACCCGTACATCACGGAAAGACTTTTGGCGGCCTGCTACGGAGCCGCCATGCAAGGTGTCGACAGAGCGGGCCCGAAGGCGGTCGCAGTCGCCGTTTGGAAAAACTACTTCGCAGACGACCGCCAGCCGCCTCTTCATCTACTCAGTAGAGACTATGCGTGGGGAGTCCTGCTATACACGCAAGCCGTGGGTGAGCTTCCTCACGACGTCAACCTTGACGACTGCGCGGAAAAATTTGCCTCTGAGTGGCCGCTGGAGGCCAGGACGGTCGACGACATTGAGGAGTACCGAGGCCGAGGATATGGGGACTCCATTGCTTCATCGACCGATGGCTACGGAGACTTCGGCAACTACACGGTCCGGAGTTGGCTGCACGACATCGTGACGGTGCCTCGGACACTAGCGGGGCAGACCACCCAGCAGCTGTTCGAACGCTGGGAATGCTCGTTTGAGGCAAAGGCGACGGCGGAACAGTTCGAGGCCTACACGTGCCTGCTGCAGCAATGCGCAAACTATCGCGGGCGGCCACGGCGCGGCTGGCTCAGTGAACAAGGCAAGGATGAGTCTACGAGCCTCTGGAATTCGCTGTCAGAGGCGAATGAGGCATTCAAGCGTCAGCTCTCGCCGGACATGCTGCAGGACTACGAGGAACTCCCTGAGCAGCACCTGCTCGAAGCAACGCGCATGGATGACAATGGGAGACGCCCGCCTGAGATTGACCACGACGCGGTCAGGCGCTGGGTTTGCGTCCGGGCTCACGAGCTAGGGTGGTCCGAAGCGCTCTTTGGCGTGTTCGACGAAGGTCCCAGTACCACGCGGGAGCGGATGGGAAACCACCGCGTCGAGCGAATCGGAAAGAAGTACCAGCATATCGCGCTGGCGGAAGTCACCGCACGACTGACCGACAACCTCGCTGTGTGCTCCTACGAGGACAATGGGAAGCTACGCGCATTCGAGTACGGCCCGAGCGGCCGCGATATGAAGAAGGACCTTGACCCCTCTCTTCTACTGTCTGGCACGCGAGAGTCTGGCTGGACCTCATCGCCGATTACGTGGTGGACGCCGTCGGCGCCGAGTCTTCCTTCCGGCGATACCGAGGTCCTCTTAGCTTGGGTCAATGTAGAAGCGGACCTGTGCAATGGCCCGGAGCACATCGAAGTTGTAAGTCCAGACGGACACCGATGGTTCTTGGCGTACGGATTTCGTCGCTGGACCGTTCCAGGACATAGTAGGCGCAATCATGCTGTGGCTTGGTCGCGTATCACCTGCCTCGTCACGCGGCGTGGCGCCGCTCCGCAACTCGCGAAGGAACTCCTAAGCAAGCAACGCGGTGACGTCTCGCGGCTATTGGTTGAAAGACACTTGGACGTCTTTTTGGGGGAACACGGGTGGCGAGATACCAAGGGCATCAAGCTCAAGAGGAACGCCTCCGCGCACATCAGTACACCCTACGCCAGCGTTGTTGAATTGCTGACGGCGGAAGGCAACACCGAGGACAACTCGGTCAACGAGTCGTTCACACTCCACGTCCCATCTTCTGGGCTCATGAAGTCTCTCGACCTCCGCTTGCGAAATGGAAGAAAGCCCGAGTACACAGATGCGGCAGGAGTCTTAAGGTGGCAAGACCCTTCCTTGCATACGCGCGGCGCCGGAGCAGGTGTCGTTTCACGCGACTACTTGCTGGACCGCCTTGCGCGTGCAGGACTTGAGCCGCTATGGGTGCTCGCGGGTGAAAAGAACGTATATGCCGGCAAGGACCTGGGTGCGAACGGCGGATTTGGCGGGTCCCTGTATCACACGACAGTTTTCATGGTCGATTCCGACGGGGCCCTCAAGCCGTTCGGCCAACTAGTGGAGCATCAACGGCCAAGTGAAGAGCAACTGAAGTTGCTCCGCGAGAACGAATAGGAAAGGCGCCGCTCGGTGAGCGCTGCCTATGCCGAGTTCCTGCGGCCCTGGATTTTCCGCTCATTCTGAATCTCCCTTGGTTTGCGGACTGCCTTGCCGCGCGTTGGTTTCGGGCTTGTTGCTCGTTCCGTTGATGCCCTGACCCGCGTAGCTCTCGTCAAGCGAAAATTCTGCGGTGGGATTGCATTGATGCCCACGACCTTCAAATACTTTGATGAGTCGTCTCGCATCAGCGCATCCGCCCTCGATTGGAGAGCCCCAATCAGCTCATCGAACGACATGGACTTCCCCGTTTCTGAACACTTCCACGTCCGCTCTCTTTGAAGGACGATGACTAGAAAGCCGGTATTGGCATTCCGCTGACGCATGTACTGCCCGACCAATTGCCGCTCCAGGGCCTCAAAGTAGTCGAGCAAGGTCCAGCGTTCCGACATTTTTAGTTCGATGGATGCCGTAAGGTCTAGGGATTCCTTCGCGCAGTGCACATCTCGACGGTTGTGTTCAGCCGTCTCGGGCTCGCGCTGCACCGTGAACTGCCCGCGAGCGTGATGCTTTAGTTCGCTAGCCAACAACTGCTGAAAGTCACTTTCTAGGGCAAGGCCGGCGGTATCCGTTTTCACGGCGTTGAGGGCTATCGCGCTGAAGAATCGACGAAGACTGTGCTCGCCTTGTTCGATGTCGTACTTAACCGAAGCTAGGGCGTTTTGTACGGCCAAGTCGAATGTGACCCGCCCGGTGATGCCGGCTTCGAAGGTTCGCTCGAATCGCTCGAAGTTTTGCTGGTCTAGCGGGGGAGGGCAGAACTGGGCCTCGCGCATGTCGTACTGAAGGCGAGTGAAGTACGCCCGCCGTTCCGAGCCAAGCTTCAGCTTGAGCCATTCGAGGACGTCGTACGCTCGTTGAGTTCGCGCATCAGTAATGGCGGGAGCCAAGGCATCTCGAAAATCCTCTGCACTCTCTCTCGCGCCAATGGCGTACACCTCTTCCTCCGATGCCCGTCGGCTATCCTCCTTTGGATTGACAACCTGTAGCATCAGAACATACAGAGCACCTAGTGAATCGACCCCGTCAGGTGTACTCGTCGCGATGCGCGAAAGAAGCTGCCCCCGCTCACGTCCAAGCTCCGACGCAAGGGCAAGTAGAAACGTGGTCGCAGTCTTGGAATCGTCGCTCACCCAGTGTTGCATGCGTTCGACGAACCCTCGTGGGAATCGTTCGAGCCAATGGCTTGCCCACACCGGCGCTTGGCCAATCGCGTTTGCGCGTCGCATCACCTCCTCAGTCGTTGAGGCAACGTCGGCTGACGCGAACGGCTCACTCACGCGCCTCCATGCCAATGCCTCAAAATCAGTTTGAGACGCCAGCTCTGGTACCGAGGCGGTGACGCGTAGCATCTTGTCGACGACAAAGTCTCGATGTTCAGGGCTCTTTGTCTCTAGCGCCTGCCATGCCATTGGGGCCAGACGCTCGCGTACGAGCTGCGGTGCCTCAGTAAGCGACGAGAACAGTTTCTCGGCGTGGTCGCGAGAAACTGCCCCCGCGTCTGCTCGACTAGCAAGGCTTTCCAGTTCGGCTGCCGCATCCTCCTCGTGAGCGGATACGAGTGCCCAAAACCAATTCGGGAAGCCATTGATTTCAAACGGGGCGTATCGAATTGCCTGCCTGACCTCCTGAGAAGTGAGGGCGGGCAGTTCTTTGCCATCACCAAGCTCCAGATGAAGTCCTTGAAGCCCGGCCGCAGTGATGTGGAAGGTGGAGTTCGGCTGCTCTTCGTTGAACCGGGGCGGTTCGGTCCGCCAAAGGCGGGACAATCCGGCACGAACGGCATCCGCCAAGTCGTTGCCTGCCTGGTCTTCGAACTGTTTGAAGTCGACCTCGCCATACCTTGCCCCCTGGCTTGTTTGCAGGAGCCAGTTTGCTAGCCATGCGAGCATATTCAGGGCGGTACCCTCGCGAATGGACTCAGCCGAGGTACGGAGGTCCGCTATGGCTTCACCGGATAGCTTGAACTGCTTTCTCTGTTTTCGCTGCTGGCGGGGAGCATCCTTGCCCATCCTCTCTGCCTTCGCTCGCTCCTCGCGGAAGAGGCGGGTGAGCGCAGCCAGTTGAAGCTTCTCTACGTCCTCATCCGTTGGCGAACAGAGGCTGGCATATCCGTACACGAAATGCCACAAGTCCTCCTTCTTGTTCGACACCCACTCGACCAGTTGTAGAAGATACGCTTGGCGCACGTCAGCTTGTTGCTTGAGTGCATCTTTCAACTCGTCAACATCGGCCGGGCCGTGCTGAGCGTCTCTAAGAACCCTGAACAGAATGAGGCATAGCCTCGCCATATCGCTCGCATTGGCGGATTGACCGCGCCGCAACAGAATAGATAAGAGTTCCGCGGTGAATTCAATGAATCGCTGACTCGCCACACGAACCCGCGTAGGTCGCGCTCCTGGACTCGCATGAGTGGCGGAGACCTTGAGGACCAATCCTCGAACGAGGCGGAGCAATTGCTCATCTGAAGCGTCAGGCAGCAGAGATTGTTCTACTTCAAGGGTGAGATGGAATCCGCCATGACCGCGAGCAAAATACTTCGCCAATATGCTCACGACATCTTTCGGCATCAAATACTTCCAACCCAATGTTGCGACCATCGAGGCCGCGAACGATTCGGAGATTCCATTGGGGTGACGCAGGACGTACGCTAGCCCGCGGAGGTCATCATCGCGACCCAGTTCGAGGATGTAGTGAGCATCCGTCGAAGATTTGAGAAGCTTCTCGTAGGCCCATTCGTGCTCAGTCATTACGACATCTCGCAGAGCAGCAGAGCCAGCTTGAGCCGCAATCTTCAGCAGGACGCTTCGGGTGTGTGTTCTGCTTCCGTGTTTCCCAAAAAGTTCCGATATGACTGATGCTGTGCGTGCGGAACCGGCCTGCCAGTAGTTTTCTGAAGTTAGGCGGAATTGTCCACGGCCGGGCCAGTCATCACGCGCCACCATGGCTTCGAATGATTCCCGCAACGCGCGCTCCGCGTCTGTCAGTGTTACCGTCGGATTTCGAAGGTCTCCGAAAAACGCAATCGCGTGCGGGTCAATGCCTAGAATTTCGGCCCTGCAGTGCGGGTTCAGCGTCGCGAGCCACCCCATGAAAGGAAGCAGTCGCCGGTCGACCCCCCGCTCCCCTGTTGGCGCCTGCCACGACAGCGCAGCCAGAAGTCGGTGTGCCATCTCGGGTGAGTTCACCAAGGCCGACAGATGGCGCGCAGCCAAGTATGGCGGCAGCTCATCGGGAAAAAGCTTCACTTGATGATGTCCCACGTCGATGAAGCCGTGTGCACCTAGGAGCGTTTGGAGTACCCCCTCTGACATGCGGCTGCCGGCTATCAAGCGAGCCGATATGGCGTCGGGCGCGAGCAGCAGCCCATCTTGCGGAAGCTCAATATTGGGCAGCTGCGTCAATTGAGAGGCGGCAGCAAGTCGCCTCATGGTTTGCGCCACAACATCTGCGCCTTCGTTGCCTGCTTCCTTAATGCGACGGTCTCCGGCTAGCTTCCTCCAGATACTGGTCTCTAGTCGCTCAAAAATGTCCGTCAGGCTATCTGGAGGCCGGTTCAACAGGTCAATTTCTGCGAGCATTGCCAAGCCACCTGGATTACCGGTGAGACTAGCCAGGCCACGTCGAGAAGCCAACGCAACGACCTCCGGAGCGCGTGTTATTCCTAGGCGTTTCGACAGGTATTTGATGGCCTGACCCTTCTCCAGTTCGGTCATCGAGAAGACAGCGAGCAGCTCAGGGTCCGTGACTTTCTCGCTGAACGCTGCATTTAGTGCAGCATCAGTCGGGGACACGTCGCTACCGGAATCACTTGAAGGTACAACGGTCCTTTCACGGCCGAAGAGGCGCCGAAGGTCGGACAGTACTTTGGGGGTCAAGAGCGCCGGACGAGTTGAGATGACCCATCTCACGTCCCTGATTGGCCAGTGGACTGTGCTTGCGACTTGCTGCAGCCAATAGGTCAGGTCGTCATCGTCTCCAATCGAAGCTTCGTCGAGAGAATCGAGAAACACGGTGATGCCGGCACTTGGCTCAGACAACCACGCCGCGAGGCTGTCGCGGTCATCGGCCGAATCAACCAACGCGGCATCCAATCCGCCACGGCTTCTGACGCGTCGAAGTGGGACGAGTACAGCGTGCCGACCATCGCTTCTCAGTCGGCGCGACTGCTCAAGCATCTCAGTGGACTTTCCGAAGTTCGCTGGAGCCCGGACAACTGATGCGCGCCTGCTTAGCACTTCATGCCACCCAACTCTAGGGCCGCCAAAATGCTCTGTGTCGCGCCCATTCACGGTGTCGCGCTCGACAAAAGTACGCTGAAGGTCAAGGTAGTTGGTGCCAGACATGGCTGGCTTATATACCAGGTGGGGACATGCACCAGAGGGTCATGGCGCGCCCGGCAGGGAACGGTCGCTCTTGCCTTGCGCGGCAACCGTTCTTGCGGATGCATCCACATCAGCCGAGGATGGGGTTGGTATCTCTTCGCGGAGCGGCAGGGGCTTTGTGACGAGCCGCCGATAAGGTGACATCGTCGCGTAACATGTCGTGACGGGCACACTAGTAGGGGGGAGCGTGGCTGGTTTCGAAGAAGTGGTTCGTCCGCTCGAAGGGATGTCGGTGCCGCTGAAGGTGCGTCTCGAGCTGAGGCAGATGTTTGAGCGCTGGTTGTCGCGGTCGCGTCACCCGCGCCCCATCTTGGCTCCCGATGGAGTAGTCGACGAACCGTGTCTGCTTGACCTATGTCAGTACTTCCGATTGGAGTATTTGGGTGGCGCAGAGGAAGTTGCAAAGACTTGGGATGAATCGGAGGAGCGCGTTGCGGACGGCGGCCCAACGTTCGAGAACCTCGTTCGTCAAGGTTGGCTGTTCTTCGATGGCGGCCGCTGGAACATGCAGAGGGCGCCGCGCGGCGTGTTCTCGCACATCTCCTACCCGAGCCCGAGCACGAAGAGCTTTCTGTCGACCCTCGGCAAGGTTCGACTCGTCCCGAGGACTGACACGCCGCCTCAGCACGCCAAAGCTCTTGCTGCCAAGATTTCGGCGGAAAACTGGCTCGAGCGCTCCATTCCCACCAAAGACCCAGAATGGCTAGCAAGCCGGCTATGGGAGCGGCTGTGCCCAAAGCCAGAGAGCTATGCAGCGGAAGATGGCGGCCAGGCAGGTCAGGTTGATATTACCTCCGTGAGCGAGGATGATGGCTTGCCGGCCACGCTGGAGGCTGAAGCTGGAACTGTCGATAGAGCCTTCTTGGAGTGGTCTGCGTGGTGTGATGTCCTCGGCGCTGTCTGCCGATGGGACAGCAGTTGGGGGCCAACGGAGATGAAGTACTGCCGTGAGGCGGCTCATCGGGCCCTGGAGCGCCAAGGCATTTGGGGCGGGTGGGGCGACGACGCCGCGCGCTACGTGGACGTGCTCGAAACGACGTTTGCGATTCCCAAGGACCAACTGCGATATGGACGCGTGCCGAGGACGGGGGCGCCCGCGACGTTGGTCTCTCGGGCCGACTGGCTGAACTGGCCTGAGGTCGAGCATCTCATCATGGAACGCTTCGGCGCGAGCACAGTCAGTTTCGCGTTTGGCCTGCTTTGCTCTGAGCTTGAGGAGACCGATATTGGGCCGAACATCACGGGTTCGGCGACGTCGGTGCTTTCGTTCGCAGCAGACCATCCGATGGCGTTGCAGCAATTCCTGTTCCGAGTCGATGCCGTACCGGCGCTGTTGGTAGACATGCTGATGCACCACCGCGCCGCATGCTTGGCTGCGCGGTTGGCCATCGAGTGGCGGCCGGAGTTGGGAGGGGAGCGCGACCGCAATGCGAGCCGTGAAGCGAAGACCAAGGAATTTGCGGTTCAAGACGCGCTGTCGCTCCTCGCTTACCACCTGGGTAAGGGGACGCTCGACCTTGAGGAATGCGCGTCTTTGGTAACTTGGTGCTATGACGGCGACACTGGCCGCAGGAGGGCAATTGCGGATTCGAGGAGGACGGTTGGGCGGCAGCTTCTAGAGATGGTCGCAAGGGAGGAGGATGGACCGCAGTCCGTCGTGCTGCGGCACCTAGTCGACCAAGCGGCGTACGAGAATAACGTGCGCCGGGCCCGCTTTGCGGGAGTGCTCCAGGCATTGGCATGCCTATCGAGCGTCCACAGCGTCGACGCTCTCCCCGTCGTAGCACTTTATTCAAAGTTTGCGCGGGACCTGCACCTGGAATGGACCGATGCGTCAAGCTTGTCTGCGGAACTGGCTGCGCAACTTGTCGCGGCAGCATTCGCACAGACGTCATCCGACCGAGATGCGTTGCTAGTCCCATTCGACGGCACGAAGCTGATGCGGGAGACGCCAGTGGATGAAAGGCCGTCCATGGGTTCCTCCATTGCTCAGACTTTGAGACGGCATGTTCGGTTGCTCGCACGCGCTGTGGCCGGCTGGCCTGACGGTGCCGTGCCCACGGAGCTTTGCGATGCTCTTCTGGCGCTCATTTCCCGAGGTGTAATTGAGCATGCCGAAAAAGGACGCGTCGGAGCCCTCACGGATAGGTACGGCTCGAGCCGCTTCGTTGCATTGGAGGCAGGCTCGCCAGCACATGACCTCGCTGCCGCATGGCGAAGGCTAGACGTCCGCAACAAGGAGGCCATGCTGCAGGCGCTTGCGCAGTCGGACGACCCGGTTCTTCTCGCCGAGCTTTGCCAGAACCTGCCCGCGGCAGCGAAGCCGGGCATCCAAGCGAGGTTGCGGCGGCTGACGCCGGGAGAGGCTTCAACGCTTTGGACCTGGCCCGAGCTACAGCACCGCGTCGAGTCGTTGTTGGCCGCTGGCGAATTCGGGCTCGCCCGGGAGCACCTGGATGAAGCCGAGCACAACTTGGACCGCGCGCCATCCCAGTTTCGGCTAGTTTTTTTTGGTCTCGGACTTCAGCTGCTTATGAAGGAGGAAAACTGGAGCGCACTCGATGTCGCGGTCGTCCCTTCGGCACTGGATGCGTCTACGACGCGGCAAGCACGAGACCAATTGGACTTCTATAGAGCGACGTCTCAGCTGCTGCGACCGAACGGCAATCTGACGGCTGCCCGGGGCGAGCTGCAGCGGCTCGCTGCGCGTCCCGGTGCGGCGTCTGCATACAAGGAGAACGTCTTTGCAGTTGCCCTTCAGCAGCTTCTTGGGCCAGCGCTACATCCATTGACCGATGCGAACAAGGTGACCGGCGAGGGCCTGCTCGCGGAAATGAATGCCGCCGTTGCCGTTGACGAGACCCTAGCCCATAGCAGCTTGCTCGCCAATCGTGCGATGTTGTTGCTGGCTCTGCAAAGGCCTGCGGATGCATTGGAGAGCGTGGCTGCGCATCGTCAGTCGACGCGAAGCCCAGACCTCGAACTTGTGGCCGTACTTGCAAAGTCCGAGATGGGGTTCCGGGGCGAGGCGATGGCGATATTGGACGCGGCCATTACAGAGTTCGGCGCTGACGACCGACTTGTCGCGCTCAAGAGCGACCTCCAAGCTGGTGACGCTGTGCCCACCATCGCCTCGGCTTCGGTTGTCATTGACCCAACTTCATCCATTCGCGCTGCCCTGCAGCAATTGACCGAGCTTCCGCCTTCCCTGATTGGTGACGTGCTCGGTCCTCCCGGCCGCGGACTTCGGGGCTATCTGATACGGCAAGTCTCACGTGCCGTTGCTGCGCTTCAACACATGGCAGCGATGCTGCGTGACCGAAAAAATCCAGGGGACGTGGCAAGGTTCGAGAACGACCTCAACTCCGCCGTGCGAGAGGTGCTGGGAGCCTCGCTCGCAGTGGCCAAGTGGGATGTGGCTGACCAGTCCCTCGGCGGGGCAACTGCAAACTGCAATCCCGGCGAGCGGGATGCTGTTATCCGAGTATCTGGTCAGGAGATATCCATCTATGAGGCACTCGTCTGCTCCACAGTCGAGCGGACTAACCTAAAGAAGCATTTCGACAAGCTGTTGTCGTACGGCGTTTGCGATACCTATTTTCACGTGACCTACTCGTACGCGAAGGAGCTGAAACCGCTCCTCGAGTATGTCAAGCAGATGCTCGAGCACGAGGTGCCTCACGGTCTCACATACCTGTGCCACGAGTCTCTGGGGCCTCCCGATTTCGAGACCAGCGGTTATGTCGCGACCTACCGTGCTGGCCACCGGGATGTGGCCGTGGTGTTCTTGGTTGCGGACCTAAAGACCTAGGAGCCTACGGTGACAGCTCACGCAATGCGGCGACCGCAAGGTCGGTGCGCCCTCTGGCGTGCGGACGGGGCTTCGCTGCGCGGATGGCGGAGGGTCCGCCGAGGCGCTAGGTCCGCTTAGGAACCGTTCGGGAGGTCGTCTTGGGCGGGTGTCTGCTCGCATGCGACTTCAAATTTTCGCTCCTGAAATCTCGGAGCTCCTTCAGAAAAAGCGCTAGAGGCGGCGAGACACCTCCACGGCGGTACACACACTCCAAATCAACGATGCCAGGTGTGGCGTTGCTAATAGGAACGTACGCCACGCCAGGCAGGCGGAGAAAGGTGGCGGAGCTCGCGACCAAAGCGACCCCAAAGCCTCCAGCCACCAGTGCCACCACCGTCAAGGAATCGCCTGCGGTCTGAATCGTCTCAATTTGGCATCCGGAGTTGGCGCACATTGCCAGGAGCGCGTCTGTGAAGTTTGGTCGAGGGCCGCTTCCTTGCACGATGAAGGGGCGACCTTCAGGCTCGTAGACGCGTCATGCATGGAAAGGGGAATGCAGATGTGGATGCGTCAAGTTTGCCTGTGCCAGAGACGCCCGTATAGCGGAGATACGCGGGTCCCGGGGCGGCCCAGCGAGGATGCCTCATGCCAGTTGGATATAGGGGGTTGAAGCAGGGCGTTGACGCGTGCGCCGTCGCCGTTGGTCGTTGAGTCGGCGCTCGCGTGGCATCATGGCCAGCTGCTCATTAGAAGTCGTCAACCAGGATTGGTGCCCAAAGCATGACAAACATCGCGTCTGTACTCAAAGCCGAAATAGCCCGAGTTGCACGCAAGGAAGTGCGAGCAGAGGTTGAGGGGCTCAAGAGGGCAAGTGCCCAGTACCGGGCCGCCATTGCGCAACTCCGTCGGGAAGTCGCTGAGTTGGAGAAGTTCCTTAAGCGAACTCAACGCCAGAGCCGAGCTACTTCTCAAAGCGAAAGAGCGACGAAGGAGGGAATCCCTCGTCGCTTCAGTGCCACCCGCTTGGCGGCCCATCGGGCCAAGGTCGGTCTTTCCGCTGCTGCCTACGGCGAGCTGGTAGGCATGAGCGGTGCGACCATCTATCTCTGGGAGCAAGGGAAGTCGCGCCCTAACCCTGAGCAGTTGGAAAAGCTCGCCGCAGTTCGCGCTCTGGGTCGACGCGCCTTGCTCGAGCAGGCGTCCTCACGGTAACCCGATTGGTGGAAGGAAAGGAAAGCCCTATGGAACTGGTTGACTTGGTGAGGGGCAACGTTCTTTCTCCCTTGGCCGTCGCGGTGTCCATCGCCCTGGCTGGCTGCGGGCAGACCTCGGCAATTCAAGCGACTTCAGCCTCGAAGTCCCAGTTTGAAGGAGCCGCGTTCGCCGGCGAGACTGTCAACCTGAGCGACCCAGTCAAGGGTAGCGAGGAGTTTCGATTGTTCCAGCAGGGCGCCACTGGGTACGTGTCGCTGCAGTCTGTGCGGGACGACGTCGAGCAGCGAGCAGACAAGTTCTGTGAGCGCAAGGGTCTTGGTATGCGAGCTGTTCGCGAAACCACATCAACGCCCCCATTTATCCTCGGAAACTTTCCCAGGGCGGAGCTGGTATTCCAGTGCGTGGAGAAAGCTGGAGCTGTTGCTTCAAGCGGCGCCGAGGACCCGAAATTCATCAAGCTAACCAATCTGAAGAAGCTTCTCGATGGCGGTGTACTGACACAGGCCGAGTTCGAGCGCGAGAAGGAAAAGATTCTCAGTCAGCCCTAGTGGGCTTCTCTTGCGAAGCCAATTGCGCTATGCGGCTTCGCGTCTGAGCTTCTCCAGCTGAAGTCGGAACATTTCGTCCTGGAGCGGCTGGACATCTTTGTGCCACTTCCGGAAGCCGTAGAGCATGAGGTAGAAGCCCGCGACGCACAGGCCGACTAGACCGCCCGAGATGAACTTCTTGTCACTCTTTTCGACTTCCAAGAGCTTCTGCAGCATCTGCTCTTTGATGGACGGTTTACCAGCCTCGAGCGGCTGAGCGGCCTCAATCTGAAGCGTGAGCTCGTAGATGCGGGTATTGGTTGCCCGGTTCTGCACCAACATAGCCCCGATAGAGAAGACGAACATCAAGAGCCCGAACAGGGCGTAGAACTTGTAGATGTTGTCAGTAGGCAGTGGGAGTTTGTCCATCGCGCGCTAGTCGTGGATTGAAAGTCACCATTCTCAGGCCACAGTTGGACTTTGAGGTCGTTCGGCCGTCGGTGATGATGGGAGGATGTGTTCCAACTACGAAGCCGTATCTCGCGCGGACCGGTTGCTGAGCTTCTTTGGGGTCGTCCGCGGCCGGGACGACCCAACGGCCACTGTCTTTCCCACCGGACTGGCTCCCTTCGTTCGACTGGCGGAAGACGGCTCTGGCAATCGCCGAGTGGATGACGGCGCATTTGGATTGCTCCCATCCTTCGCCAAGGAACTCGCGTACGGTCGGCGTACCTACAACGCAAGGTCAGAAACAGTGGCCCGCCTGCCCAGTTTCAGGGATGCTTGGCGGTCCGGGTGGAGATGCATCATCCCCGCGGAGAGCATCTTTGAGCCCAGCTATGAAACTGGCAAAGCAGTACGTTGGCGGATTTTCCAACCGGGAGATGTGCCTATGGGCATTGCCGGCATCTACACGCGGTGGCGCGACCCTGAGGATGGGCGAGAGCTCTTCTCCTTTGCAATGCTGACCGTCAATGCGACTGACCATCCCATGATGAAGCGTTTCCATCGTCCCGAAGACGAGAAGCGCATGGTCGTTGTGCTGGACCCGAGTGATTACGACGAGTGGCTCGCGTGCCCAGTTGCACAGGCTCCACGATTCTTTCGACAGTGGTTGGGGCCGCTTGACTCGTATGCGGCACCGTTGCCGCCACGGGCACCTCGTGCGTACAGCGGTCCGGTCATCACGCCGCGGCCGGAGGAGCCTGGTCTGTTCTGAACACCGAGCGCCAACAGGACGAACGCTACCTCACAAAATGGTGGAGAGCCAGAGCTTCGTAGCCGTTAGGTAGATTGCTCGCCACTCTACGTTGAAGGTTGCCGACCGTCCGGTCCTTAGTCGCATTGCGGGTAGCCAGGCCGGATGCTTCGCTTCAAGAGGTCTGACTTTTCGCGCTAAGGAGTCGGTCAAAAGTGTCCCCCGGGGGCTGCGCGAGGAGCGGTAGTTGCCAGAGGAGCGGGTCTCGCTGGCTGCTTCGGCCGATGTGAGATGAGCGGGGAAAGTGCTGCTCTATCTCAGCGGCTTTGCGCCGAAGGTCGTCGAGTGAGAAAGCTGTGGGAGCCACTTCCAGTTCTCCAAGAAACTGACGCATCCGCAATACGGCAACCGAGCGAAGCAAAGGTGTCGTAGGCGTTGGGTCCGGAGGCCATTTCATGGCGAGAAATTCATCAACGCTCGGCATTGCCCAGATGCCAGGAGAGCAATTTGCGCTCCGTACGAGGTCGGACCAACTGGGAAAGTAGCGCTTGAGTTCGCGGCCTATTGCACGCAGGTCGGCGGCCGAGAAGGTCTCGGGCTCGGCTGCGAGCAAGTGCAATAGAAGCTCGGAACGGTCCATGGTGACGGCCCGTAGCGCTGGCGTCACAACTGTCAAGGTAGGCTCGTGCACGGTAAATCTCCGGCGGATTCAGTTGAAGAACGTGAAGCGACGCCGCTCAGGCGAATCGCTGAAGAGCGATTTTAAGGTACTAACAATAAGTAATTGATAGCATGTGTATTTAGGGCGAATTTTTAGGAACACTCGCGGGCTTTGAGTTGGCGAGCCTCCTGGATGACCCCGTTTGACAGTTTGAAATCAGCCATCGGCTTGGTCGTGGCTACGCGTCGAGCGGAACTCGGCTGGAGCCAGCAGGAATTGGCCCTTCGTGGACCTATAAATACGGCCTATCTAGGACGTCTGGAGCGTGGGGAGACCGGCATGGTCTCTCTGGAAATACTGGACAGACTGGGCCAAGCACTGGGCGTGCTGCCAGAGCAATTGATTGCGGAAGCAAGGGCCAGAGTGCCGGAGGTCAGGCGAGGGACCTCCGTTCGGCCAGGGCTGCCGAGGGGCCGACGCGCCAAGAACGACGATGACGAGTAGCGGTGCTTGAACCGGCACGACGCCAATGGGCTGATTCTCGATGCGGCCTTAGGGGATGCCTACGCGCCCCACCCCCTCAACGGCCGAGCGGGTGGCCCCGTTTGGCGACCCCTTCCGGCAAGGTGTCGTTCATTCGCTCACCATAGCGCGACTGGACCTCGCCATCGGCCGGATGGGGCCCATTTTCAGAGGGGCAGTGGGGGTCGCCCCCTCAGTGGAGGGGGGTGGAAGGGAAGGGGACGGTCAGCCACGTCACCAATGGACACGCGTTGCCATTGGAGGGCATCGGAGCTCGCTTTCCCGCCTGGAGCATCAGGCGAGCATTCCCTTCAAGGTGAGGTCGAGTGCAACCTGCCGAGATTGCGCTCGCGGCAACCCCTCGACGGCGACTTTAGCCGCAGCCTCATCGCCGACCAACAGTACCTGTCGCTGCGCCCGGGTGATGGCCGTGTACACCAGCGTCCTGTCCAACAGCCGGTGCCTGGTCAGCGGAACGATGATGCGGGGCCACTGAGAACCTTGGGCCTTGTGCACCGTGATGGCGTACCCCAGCTCCAAATCGTCGAGCATCTCCTCGACGATGGGCCGGCGCATGCCATCGTCCCAGTCCACCCAGGCAAGCGCCAGGCCGATTTCTTCGCCTTCCTCATTGGTCAGCATGCGTGGCTCATCGTCAACCTGTACGACCACGCCGAGCGAGCCGTTCTGCAAACCACGGTCCCAGAGGTTGCGTGTGCATAGCACCGGGTCGCCCAGGTGGAAGCCGGTGCGTGCATAGGTTTCATGTCGCTCGTCCCAGACCTCCACGGCCTTGGCGTCGGCCGTGAGCACCGACTGGCACAGAGCGTTGAGGCCCTTGGTGCCGTCGGCCCCATTGCGCCGGGCGCAGAGCACCTGCGTGTTCGCCGGGTCCTGCCGGTACAGGCGCAGGACGGTCTCGGGGATGGAAGCTTCGGCCGAGGTCGAACTGTGGATGGGGCAAGGAATGAATCCGATTGCCGCCTCCGGCTCGGACGGTAGTTTCGGCCAGCGCCCATCACGGATAGAAGCTGCTGAAGCCGCGATAGCGCCACCGTAGCGCTTGACCACGGTTAGCTGCGCCACGGGCACTTGAGGTATCTCCGTGAGGGCATGAAGTACTAGGCCGGGCCCCACCGGCATTAGCTGCGCGGGGTCACCCACCAGTACCAGGCGTGGCGCAGGCCCTAGCAGCTCGCACAGCCGGCTCATCGTGATGATGTCGACCATGCTGGCTTCGTCTACGACGACTACGCTGCGTTCGTCGAGAGTGCACTCCCTTGCGGAGCGCAAGAAGTTGGCGATGGTCGACGCGGGGCGGCCGGTGGCTTCCTGCATACGCTTGGCGGCACGCCCGGCCAGGGCCAACTGCGTGACGGCGATGCCAGCGCGGTCGTACACGTCGTAGAGCGCCTTGAGCACGGTCGTCTTCCCCACGCCGGCGCCACCTGTGATGAGGACGAACGGTTTGGCTGCGGCGAGGTGGACAGCCTTCCATTGCTGTGGGGTGACCTCAAGGTTCTCCGCCTTCTGGTATGCCAGCAGCAGCTCATCGACGTCGTTGGTTGCCAAGAGAGGCGCTACGGAGGCCGAGAGGCGGTCGACGACGGCCTGAGCGACTTGTCGCTCCATCACCATAGCGCCCAGTGGCTGCAGGCCGTGCAGTCCTACCACGAAGCTGCCGTTGGAGAGGCCCTGCGCGAGCGCGGTCGGGATGAGGCTGCGCCACTGGAAAGTCTTGGTCTGTGCTCCCAAGATGCCCTGCAGGACGTCCATCAGCCTGGACGAGAGTGCCGCGGTGTGGCCTGCCGCGAATACGCGGTAGCAGGCTTCCTCGACGGCGCCCTGGAGTCGGCGAGGGTCATCCACGGCGACGTTGAAGTGTGTGCGTGCGAGGGTATCTGTCTGGCGCCACGTCGCGCAGAAGCTCAACAGCCGGTAGGGGTCTTCCTCGACCTTCTGGGCCGTTTCGGGGCCGAAGAATTGAAGGACCTTGCGGCCGAGCGCTAGGTCGAAACCTTGGGACTGCAGCCACTGCAGCGCACGGCTGTCGCTGTGCTGCGCCCACGCCGATGCGACCTGGGCCGCGCTGTCCGGCGTCAGGACCCTAGCCAACGCGGCGACATTGCCGGCGTCCAAGTGGCTGTAGAGGCTCTCACCGAAGGCTTCCCAGAGCTTGCGGGCCTTGACCTGCCCGATGC
>JAFECZ010000309.1 GCA_018241905.1 Pseudomonadota bacterium | reverse complement strand
GCCTGATGCGCCTCAAGGTGGATCAGGCTGCGCGGGGCGGCTTGGGCAGCCAGGCAAAGCCGGCGGCGCCCACGGCCAGCAGGATGCCGATGGTGGACAGCACCACGGCAAACGGGTCCAGCCCGTGCGCGGTCGCCATCGAGGCGACGGCGCCGGTGAACCACTGCATGAAGGCCACGCCCAGGAACATGGCCATGGTGAACAGCGCCATGGCGCGGCCGGTCATTCCGGCCGAGTAGGCGCCGCGCGTGTCGGCGTACTGCAGCACGATGTAGCCCGACAGCAGGCCGGAGACGACCATCACCGCCACGTCCATGGTGGCCGAGGGCGCGAAGGCCATCAGGAAGAAGCCGGCCGCGACGGCCACCGTGCAGGCGACGATGCGCTGGCGCCGCCTGGCTGGCCCTGGGTCGAGCCGACCGAACAGGGGCGGGCCGAACATGCCCACCACCGAGACGATGAGCGCGACGTTGCCGCTTTGCACCAGCGAGAAGCCGTGCCGCTCCACCAGCAGCGGGCCCAGCCACAGCCCGCGCAGCGAGATGAAGGATGCATAGGTCACCGACGCCAGCAGCAGGATGCCCAGCGTGTGCGGCAGCCGGAACAGCGCACCGTAGCTCAGCAGCGCCTGCCACATCGACAGCGGCGCATGCGCGCCGGAGCCGGGCTGCGGCGGCTCGTGCACTTTCCAGGCCATCAACAGCCAGGCTGCGACCGAGCACAGCATCAGCGCGATGAAGCCCGCGCGCCACGAAGCCGCATCCACCAGCCAGGCCAGCGGCGTGCCGGTGAGCAGCATGCCCACCGAGCCCAGGCCCAGCACCAGCCCCGACACAGCCGAGAAGCGCTCGGGCGGAAAGTGCCGCGCGATGAACACCGTGCACACCAGGAAGGCCGGCGCGCAGCCGATGCCGATCAGCACCTGCCCGACCAGCAGCACGCCGAAGTGATGCGACAGGGCCGAGAGCAGCGAACCCGCGATGGCGCAGGGAAAGGCGAACAGCACCGTGCGCCGAAGGCCGTACACGTCGATGCCCATGCCCATGAAGAACTGCAGTGCGCCAAAGGCAAAGTGGAAGGCCCCAGCGAACAGGCCCAGCTGCTGGGCCGACAGGCCGAACTCGCGCTGCAGCGGCGGCGCCAGGATGGCCGCCATGGTGCGGAAGGACTGGCTCAGCGCAAAGGCGCTGCAAAGGGCCGCGAGCATCACCCAGGCGGGCGTGGTCTTGCTCGGCGCGGTCCCGTGGGTACTCACATCGCGTCGAGCAGGCGCACCTTCACGCTCTTGCCCTTGACCCGGCCGTTGGACAGGCGGCGCACCGCCTCTTGCGCAATCGCGCGATCGACCGCGACGTAGGTCGAGAAGTCGTTGATGTTGATCTTGCCGACCTGCTCCTTGGCAAAGCCGGCCTCGCCGGTGAGCGCGCCCAGCACGTCGCCAGCACGGATCTTTTCCTTGCGGCCGCCGGCGATCTGCAGCGTGACCATGGGCGGGCGCAGCGGCTCCTTGCTGGCGGGCGTCAGTTCGGACAGCGGATGCCAGTCGGACTCGCGGCCCTGCAGCTGCTCGATCTTGCCGACGCTGCCCATCTCGTCCATGGAGGCCAGGCTCAGCGCCAGGCCCTGTGCGTCGCCGCGGCCGGTGCGGCCGATGCGGTGGATGTGCACCTCGGGGTCGGGGCTCACGTCGACGTTGATCACCGCCGCCAGCTGCGCAATGTCCAGCCCGCGCGCTGCCACGTCGGTGGCCACCAGCACCGAGCAGCTGCGGTTGGCAAACTGCACCAGCACCTGGTCGCGCTCGCGCTGCTCCAGCTCGCCGAACAGCGCCATCGCGCTGTAGCCTTGGCCAGTGAGCACTTGCACCAGGTCGCGGCATTGCTGCTTGGTGTTGCAAAAAGCCAGGGTGCTTTCGGGGCGGAAATGCTCCAGCAGGCGCGAGACGGCATGCAGCCGTTCGCTCTCGGTCACCTCGTACCAGCGCTGCTCGATCTTGCCTTCCTCATGCTGGGCCTGCACGCTGACTTGCTGCGGCTCGCGCATGAACTGCCTGGCGATCTGCGCAATGCCGTCGGGGTACGTCGCAGAGAACAGCAGTGTCTGGCGCTGCGCCGGGCATTGGCGGGCCACCTGCGCGATGTCCTCGGCAAAGCCCATGTCCAGCATGCGATCGGCCTCGTCCAGTACCAGGGTGTTGAGGGCGGACAGCTCGAGATTGCCGCGCTCGAGGTGATCGAGGATGCGCCCGGGCGTGCCCACCACGATGTGCGCACCGTGGCCCAGGCTTGCGGTCTGGCCGCGCAGTGCAACGCCGCCGCAGAGGGTGACCAGCTTGATGTTTTCTTCGGCGCGCGCGAGGCGCCGGATCTCGGTGCTGACCTGGTCGGCCAGCTCCCGTGTCGGGCAGAGCACCAGGCTCTGCACCGCGAAACGCCGGGGATTGAGGTTGGCCAGCAGGGCCAGGGCGAAGGCGGCAGTCTTGCCGCTGCCGGTCTTGGCCTGCGCGATCAGGTCCTTGCCGAGCAAGGCCGCGGGCAGGCTGGCCGCCTGGATCGGCGTCATGCGCGCGTAGCCCAGGCTGGCCAGGTTGGCCAGGATGTGGGGCGCCAGCGGCAGCGTGCCGAATCCGTCGGCCGCCGCTGCCGCCTGGGCTGCGCTTGCGCTCATCGGGCCGGCTTGGCGCAGGCCTTAGCGGCGGTTGTTGCTGCCGGGCGTCGGTGCCGAGCCACCGGGGCCGGGCGGACGACGCTCGAGGTGACGGAAGGTGATGCGGCCTTTCGTCAGGTCGTAGGGCGAGAGTTCGAGCGACACCTTGTCGCCCGCCAGGATGCGGATGTGGTGCTTGCGCATCTTGCCGCCGCTGTAGGCGATCAGCTGATGGCCGTTGTCCAGCGTCACGCGGTAGCGCGAGTCGGGCAGGACTTCGGTCACCGAGCCGCTCATTTCAATCAGTTCTTCCTTTGGCATTCAGTACCTTCTTGCGAATGGTTGCGTGGGTGCCTTGGTTGGGCCATCCACGCGTATTGGATTCAATCAAAAACCGGGCGTTCTTGCCCATGGCCGGGCCAGCTTTCGCGCCTGTTGGGGCTCCAATGTCCACAATGTCCAAATTGGACGCCCCGCAGCGGACATGGCAATGACAGATGTGCCCCCGGCCATTCGCTTCTTCTTTTTCCTTCTTCGAATGCAAGGAGGCCGCCCTGTCCGCAAGGCACCCGTCGAAAAGCGAACCCTCGATTGTAACTTGCCGGGCATCGGTGATGCTTTGGCCGCCCCGAATGGACTTGTGCGGGCGCCCGCCCGGGAGCGCCGCAGTCCGCCCGTTGCGAAGCCGCGCGCGAAGGCGCACGATCCAGGCATCCGTTGCTGCCGACGGCAAGGAGCGCCCCATGCGAGTCCTGGATTGCGCACATTCCGCAGCGCGTGTGCGGGGGCTGCTTCCCATGCTGGCGTCGGCGGCGCTGCTGGTTCTGTGTGCTGCCGGCGCCGAGGTCCGGGCGGCTGCCCCTGCCCACCAGTCCCCGCCGCCGAAAGCTGCGGACGCCCCCGCTACCGAGGCCCAGCTGGCCGCCCTGCGGCGTGCGCTCAATGCAGTGGTGGCGCTGCGGGTGAGCGCCACCGAAGGCGCGTCGACTTCGCGCAGCCTGGGCGATGAGCGCAGCGGCAGCGGCGTGGTCATCGACGCGGACGGGCTGATCCTCACCATCGGCTACCTCCTGCTCGAGGCCCAGACCATCGAGGTCGTCACCCAGGACGAGCGCCACATGCCCGCGCGCCAGGTGGCCTACGACCAGGCCACCGGCTTCGGGCTGGTGCAGCCGCTGGTGCCATTGCGCCCGCGCATCGAGCCGGTGCCCATGAGCACGGCGGCAACGCTGGAGCTGGGCGAGCCCTTGATGGTCTCGACCTCCAGCGAAGGTGGTTCAGAGGTCGGCGTGGTGCGCCTGGTCGGCCACCGGGCCTTCTCCGGCTACTGGGAATACCACATCGACCAGGCGCTGTTCACCGTGCCGCCCGTGCCCAACCACAGCGGCGCCCCGGTGTTCAACCGCCAGGGCGAGCTGGTGGGCATCGGCAGCCTGTTCGTTTCGGATGCGCCGGCCATCGGCCGGGTGGTGCCCGGCAACATGTTCGTGCCGGTGGACTTGCTGCTTCCGGTGCTGGCGGAAATGCGCGCCACGGGCAGCACGCGCGCCAGCCACCGGCCGTGGCTTGGCGTTTCGTCGCAACTGCAGGACGGGCGGGTGCGCATCATGCGGGTCGAGCGCGGCGGCCCGGCGCAACTGGCCGGCTTGAGCGCGGGGGACGAGGTGCTGGCCGTGGACGGCGCACCCGTCGATTCGCTCGAAAGCTTCTACAAGAAGGTCTGGACCCGCTCTGCGCCGACGGATGAAGTGGAGCTGACGGTGCGTTCAGGCGAATCGGTGCGCAAGGTTCGCGTCCAGGCCGTCGACCGCATGCAGACCTTGCGCAAGCCACGGGGCATCTAGAGCCTGGCTCACAGCCGCATCTCGGCGCGCAGGGCTCCGTACAGGCGGGCAAAGCGCGCGTGTCTTTCCGCAAATTCGGCATGCCGGTCTCTGTCCGGCTCGAAACTCTCGGCCAGCGGCGGCGCCACGCAGACCTGGGCCACCGGCTCGCCGGTGCGCGCCAGCCGCGCAAGGCGCGCGGCGCCCAGGGCGGCGCCCACTTCCGAGCCGCTGCGCCGGTCCAGGCGCCGGCCCAGCACGTCGGCCAGCAGCTGGGCCCAGTAGCTGCTGCGCGAGCCACCGCCCACCAGGGTCACGCTGTCGATGCGCGCTGCGCCATTCAACAGCGCGCGCTGCCCGTCGAGAAAGGCGAAGGCCACACCTTCGAGCACGGCGCGGGCCAGGTGGCCGCGCCCGTGCGCGTGCGTCAGCCCGAAGAACACGCCGCTGGCATGGGGGTCGTTGTGCGGCGTGCGCTCGCCCGACAGGTAGGGCAGGAAGATGGGCAGCGCCACGCCTTCCGGCAGCGCTTGCGCCTCGCTCACCAGCTGGGCTTCGCTGTCGGCATGGGTCACGCCGCGCAGCCAGCGCAGGCAGCTGGCTGCGGCGAGCATCACCGTCATCTGGTGCCAGGTGTCGGGGAAGGCATGGCAGAAGGCGTGCACCGCGTCGGCCGGGTTGGGAGAAAAGGCGTCGTTGGCCACGAAGTAGACGCCAGACGTGCCCAGCGAAAGGAACGCAGTGCCCGGCGCCGCCACGCCGATGCCGGCCGCGCTGGCCGCGTTGTCGCCGCCGCCGCCGGCCACCACCACCCCATGCGGCAGGCCCAGCTCATCGGCCAGCTCGTTGCGCAGCACGCCGCTGGCGGCGCAGCCTTCGATCAGCCGCGGCATGTGCGAGGGCGTCAGGTGGGTCGCAGCCAGCATCTCGGGCGACCAGCGGCGCGCGCCCACGTCTAGCCATAGCGTGCCCGAGGCATCCGACATGTCGGACACCGCCTCGCCGGTGAGCGTGAGGCGCAGATGGTCCTTGGGCAGCAGCACCAGGGCCGTTCGGGCAAAGACATCGGGCTCGTGCTTCTCGACCCACATGAGCTTGGGCGCCGTGAAGCCCGGCATGGCGATGTTGCCGGTGATGCGCCGGCTGCCCGGCGCCCGCTCGCGCTCCAGCTCTTCGCACTGCGAGTGGCTGCGGCCGTCGTTCCAGAGGATGCATGGCCGCAGCACCCGGTGCTGCGCATCGAGCAAGGTGGCGCCGTGCATCTGGCCCGACAGGCCGATGCCGCGCACCGCGCCCCAGGCCTTGGGGTGTGCGGCGCGCAGCTCGCCCAATGCAGATTGGGTGGCCTGCCACCAGGCGTGCGGGTCCTGCTCGGACCACAGCGGGTGCGGGCGCGAGATCTTCAACGCGCAACTGCTCTGGCCGACCACGCGGCCCGCGTCGTCCACCAGCACCACCTTGACTTCGGAGGTGCCCAGGTCAATGCCCAGATCCATCTTGCTTGCCTTCCCTGCTGTCTCTTGTTTTCCTGCCGCGCTCAGTCGAGCCCGAGGATCCTGCGATTGGCCGCGGTATTGACCCCGCCGCCGGCAAAGTCGTCGAAGGCGCGGTCGGCCACGCGGATGATGTGCTGGGCGATGAACTGCGCCCCTTCGCGCGCGCCGTCTTCCGGATGCTTCAGGCAGCACTCCCATTCCAGCACCGCCCAGCCGGGGAAGTCGTAGGCCGCCATCTTGGAGAAGATGGCGCCGAAGTCCACCTGCCCGTCGCCCAGCGAGCGAAAGCGCCCGGCCCGGTTGATCCAGCTCTGGAAGCCGCCGTACACGCCCTGCTTGCCCGTCGGGTTGAACTCCGCGTCCTTCACGTGAAAGATCTTGATGCGCTCGTGGTAGTGGTCGATGTAGGCCAGGTAGTCCAGCTGCTGCAGCACGAAGTGGCTCGGGTCGTAGAGCAGGCAGGCACGCGGGTGGTTGCCCACGCGCTCCAGGAA
>JAFECZ010000308.1 GCA_018241905.1 Pseudomonadota bacterium | reverse complement strand
GAAGTCGACGCTCACCTGCGCCAGGGCCGCGTTCCGGCGGGCATGGTCGAGCAGCACCGGGGACAGGTCCAGCGCATTGAGTTGCGCGCCCAGGCGCGCCGCGGTGACGGCCACCACGCCGGTGCCGCAGGCCACGTCGAGCACGCGCTGGCCGGCCCGCACGCCCGCATGGCGCACCAGGCCCGCCGCGGGCATGGTCGTCACCGCCTCGAGCGGCGCGAACAGGCCCCAGCCTTCGCGCTGGGCCGCCTTGAGCTGGGCAAATGGATCGCTGGACATGGCGTGGACTCCTCGTGTTCTCTGGACGACAGACAGGCTCTTCGAGCCTGGCCCCGCGGCCTCGGCCGGCGTCAGGGCGCCGAGCCTTCCCTCAACGGATAGCCCGCCTCGCGCCAGGCCTTCATGCCGCCGTCGAGCGCCACCGCATGTGCAAATCCCAGGTCGCGCAAGGTGGCGGCCGCCAGGGTGGAGATGTAGCCCAGCTCGCAGCAGGCCAGGATGCGGCGCGTGGGGTCGGGCAGGTCCTGGTTCACGCGCAATTCGAGCTGGCCGCGCGGCAGCAGGCGGGCACCGGGCACATGGCCTTTTTCATAGGCGTCGCGCTCGCGAACGTCCAGCACGATCAGGTTGTCTTCCTCGGCCTCCACGCGCGCCTTGAGTTCGGCCAGCGACATGAAGGGCACGGTGGCCGCGGCCTGGGCCAGCAGCGAGGCCACCGTCTTGCCCCCGCTCATGTTGGTGCGCAGCGCCTCGGTGATGTGCGTGGGCATCGTGAGGTTGAGGTGATTCATCATCTCCACGAACTCGGCGCGATCGCGCTTTTGCAGCCGCGGGTTGCCGGCCAGCTCGTCGCCGATGGTGGAGTGCGTGCGGCCCTTGTAGTCGTGGGCCGGGTAGACCTTGAGCGCCGGGTCGAGCTTGAGCAGCTTGTTGAACAGGCTGTCGTAGAGCTGCTCGGGGTCGCCGCTGGGCAGGTCGGTGCGGCCGGTGCCGCCGATGAGCAGCGTGTCGCCGGTGAACACCCGGTCTTCCACGTGCAGGCACATCGAGTCGGCCGTGTGGCCGGGCGTGTGCAGTGCCGTCAGGCGCAGCTTGCCCAGCACCAGCATTTCGCCGTCGGCCAGGCGCATGTCCACGAAAGGCGCCGGGCTCCTGCGGTGCATGATCACCGGCACATTGAGCTGGCGCGCCAGCTCCTTGGTGGCGGAGAAGTGATCGGCGTGCGTGTGCGTGTCGATCAGGTAGCGGATGCGAACGCCGTTCTGGTTGGCCAGCGCCAGGTAATGGTCGATCTGGCGCAGCTCCGGGTCGATCAGGGCGGCCACGCAAGTCTCTGCGCAGCCGACCAGGTAGGACTGGCAGCCGCCGGTTGCAATCTGTTCGAAGATCATGGTGCGTCCAGCGGCTGCTGTGTTGTTGCTGTTGCTGCTGCAGCTGCGAGCCGGTCAGCCCGGCTGCTTGACCACGCGCAGGTAGGGCTTGGGCGACTTCCAGCCTTCGGGGAAGAGCTTCTTGGCGTCGTCGTCGCTCACCGAGCCGGCAATGATCACGTCCTCGCCGTTCTTCCAGTTGACCGGCGTGGCCACCTTGTGTGCCGCGGTGAGCTGCATGGAGTCGAGCACGCGGATGATCTCGTCGAAGTTGCGCCCGGTGGTCATCGGGTAGGTGAGCATCAGCTTGATCTTCTTGTCGGGCCCGATGATGAACACCGAGCGCACCGTGGCGTTGGTGGCGGCGGTGCGGCCGTCGGAGGTGCCGGGCTCTTCGGCCGGCAGCATGTTGTAGAGCTTGGCCACGTTCAGGTCGGTGTCGCCGATCATCGGGTACCTGGGCAGGTGGCCCTGGGTTTCCTCGATGTCCTTGGCCCACTGGTCGTGCGCGTCCACCGGGTCGATCGACAAGCCGATCAGCTTGGCATTGCGCTTGGTGAACTCGGGCTCGATCTTGGCCATGTAGCCCAGCTCGGTGGTGCACACAGGCGTGAAGTCCTTGGGGTGCGAGAACAGGATCGCCCACTTGTCGCCGATCCAGTCGTGGAACTTGATCTGGCCCTGGGTGGTGCTGGCGGTGAAGTCGGGCGCGGTGTCGTTGATCCGAAGGGACATGGCTACTCCTTTTGTGGGTATATGAACGGAACGAAATTGCCTGGTGCCGCAGTGCCGCACGGCGCTTGCGAAGCAGCACGAAAGTACACCACTTTCCGATGCGGCAAACAAGCGTTTGGCTATTTGAAAATGCCGTGGCGCGCACGGCCCAGGGCGCGCTAGTCGCTCTTGCCCTGGTTGCGGTCGGCGAGGAATTCGAAAGCCGCCTGCCAGGTCTGCGGCGAGTTGAGGATGCCCAGGTGGGCGCTGCGCAGCACCGGGTCGTAGACGCCCTGGTTGGTCAGCACGACCTCGCGCGCGCCGCGCAGGCTGGCGCTCCTGGAGAAGTCGGTCGGCTTGCCGTAGGAATCGACCGCGGGCACGGGCGTGACGAGGCCGTCCTGCACGGGGAAGTAGACAAAGCTCGCGTCGCCGTTGCGCACCACCAGCACCCGGGTGGGCCCCTCGTTCTCGGCCCCGCCGCTGCGGCCGTTGAGCAGCTTCAGGAACGGGGTGTCGGGCGAGCCCAGTTCCTGGCAGACCTCGCTGGAAGGCGTGAAGCCGCCGGCCGCGGGCGCGCGCCAGTAGTTGGCCGGATCGGGCGAGCAGTTGATGATGCCGTGATTGGGCCCGTCGATGGCCACCAGGCGGCGCACCAGGTGCTGCGCCTCGTCCTGCCGGATCCATTCGCGCGCCAGCGTCACGCCCAGGCTGTGGCCCACGATGTCGACCTGCTTGGCGCCGGTGAACTCCACGACCGCCCGCACGAAGCGCCGCAGGTCGGGCACGCCGGCCGCATTGGTGTGCGCAATGCTCGAGCGGCGCGTCTGGTCGGCGGCCAGGTCGCACTGGTCGCCCTGGTAGCCCACGCCCCAGAGTTCGCTGGTGGAATAGCCGTTGTCGGCGAAGTACTGCGCCAGCGCCTGGATGCGGCCGTAGGGGTTGCAGGCCGTGGGAAAGGGCGTGTCGTTGTTGCCGTGGATGAAGATGACCGGCGTTCGGGTGACGGGCCCCGCCGCGCCGAAGCCCAGCAGCGGCCGCGCCAGCGAAGTGTCTTCGATGGCCGGGAAACCGGGCGGCAGCGTGTTGCCCACCACCCCCGCCGCATGGGCTGCAGTGGCCGCCACGAAGGCGGCGAGGGCAGTGGCTGCGGCGTGTCGAATCCAGCGTGCGTTCTTCATCGGCGGTCTCCTCCTCGGCCGGGGCATGATGCCGATGAATCCGGGGGTTGACAAGGCGCCCGATCCTGTCTGGCATCGAACCGAAGAACGCGTTGCTGCAGGAGGCGGGCTTCGAGTCGGTCGAGCTGTTCTACGCCGCCTTCACCTTCAAGGGCTGGGTGGCGCGCGTGCCGCAGTAGCTGCTTGCTAGGCCCGCAGGATCTTGTCCATCGCCTTGCCCTTGGCAAGCTCGTCGACGAGCTTGTCCAGGTAGCGGATCTTCTGCATCAGCGGGTCGTCGATCTCTTCCACGCGCACACCGCAGACCACGCCCTTGATGAGTGCCGTGTTGGGGTGCATGGCCGGTGCCTGCTCGAAGAAGGTCTCGAAGTCGCTTTGCCTCTCGATCTGGCGGTCGAGCCCCGACTGGTCGTAGCCGGTCAGCCAGCGAATGACCTGATCCACTTCTTCCTTCGTGCGGTTCTTGCGCTGCGCCTTCTGGACGTACATGGGGTACACCTTGGCGAACGGCGTGGTGAAGATGCGGTGCGCCGACATCGTGGGAGCTGGCCTTTCAGAGCCCCGAGGCCTGCCGGCTGAGCACGACCAGGCACCAGACGATGGCCACCAGCTGCGCGATGTTGATCGCGATCGCGGCAAGGTGCGTCTTGCGAAACCCCGGAATGGCATCCAGGTCGTTCGACTGGATCTGCGCGCCCAGCGAATCCATCCTCGGAAGAATCTTGCGTCGCAGGACAACGGCAATCAGCGCGAGCGCCGCGGCGCCGACGGCGATGCCCAGCCGGTGCGCCAATGCATAGCTCACCGCAGTTGCCGCGGCGGTGCCGAACGCGGCCTTGTAGTAGACGTTGAAGAAGGCTCGCACGAAGCGGGCATCGAGCGGCGTGTCGTGCTTGAGGATCAGCAGCGGCACCGACCCCATGATGAAGTAGGCCGTTGTCACGAGCAGCGCCACCGTGAAGAACAGGGCGGCGAACATGGCGGCAGACATGGCGCAAGTCTAGTCTTGCGGCCTCGGCAACGCCATCGAATAGCTGTCGGCATAGACACCGTCGACCCGGAACGAGCGCGGGTGATGGCCCTCGACGACAAAGCCCATCCGTTCGTACAGGGACTTGGCAACAGGGTTGTCGGCGCGCACCGTCAGCTCGATGCGGGTCAGGCCCGTGCGCCATGCCGCCTCGATGGCGGCCTTCATCAGCTTCTGGCCGATTCCCCGACGGCGCGCCGACGCAACGAGCCCGATACCCAGCGTGCCGACGTGCGCCCTGGCCTGGCCGTGGGTGGGCAGCACGTCGCACCAGCCCACCACCGCGCCGCCCAGCAGCGCCACCATCTGGCACCAGCCGTTGGCCACGATGGACGAATAGAAGGCGCGGCAGTCGGCCTCGGGCGGCGCCTCGGTAAAGGCGAGAAAGCGCTTCTCGCGCGCCACCGCGTCGAGCGCGCGGCGCAAGCCGTCGAAATGCTGCGGCGCTACCGGTTCGATGATCAGGTCCATGCTTCCAGCATAGCGCCCGGCCTGCGAGCCGCGATGCGAGCCGAGCGCGCTACTTGTAGCTGCGCGCGTCCTCGATCACCTTGCCGTCGTTGGGCAGGCTGCCCGGCGCGACCACTTGCACCTCGCCGCGCAGCTTGGTCACGTCGCGCACCGCCTCGGCGATGCGCTGCACCAGGCCCTCGGGCGCGTGGGCGCATTCCACGCGAAGGGTCATGCGGTCATCCGCCATCTCGCCTTCGACCACCAGGCGCGCGCGCGCCACTTCTGCAAAGCGCTTGACCACGGCGGCCACCTGGCCGGGGTGCACGAACATGCCGCGCACCTTGGTGGTCTGGTCGGCGCGGCCCATCCAGCCCTTGATGCGCTGGTTGGTGCGGCCGGTGGGGCAGGGCCCGGGCAGCAGGGCCGACAGGTCGCCGGTGCCGAAGCGCACCAGCGGGTAGTCCATGTTGAAGGTGGTCACCACCACCTCGCCGACTTCGCCTTCGGGCACCGGGTCGCCGGTGCCGGGGCGCACGATCTCCAGCACCACGTTCTCGTCGAGCACCAGGCCCTGGCGCCCCGCCGTTTCGTAGGCGATCAGGCCCACGTCTGCGGTGGCATAGCACTGCAGCACCTGCAAGCCGTGTTGTTGCGAAAACCATTCAACCAGGCTGGGCGGGCAGGCTTCGCCCGACACCAGCGCCTTGGTCAGGGAAGAAAGCCGAACCTGCTTCTCGGCCGCCTTTTCAAGAATGATCTTCAGGAAGCTCGGCGTGCCGGCGTAGCCCTCGGGCCGAAGGTCGGCGATGGCCTCCACCTGCTGCTCGGTCTGCCCGGTGCCGCCGGCGAACACGGTGCAGCCCAGCGCGCGCGCGCCGCTTTCCATGATCGAGCCGGCCGGCGTCATGTGATAGCTGAAGCAGTTGTGCACCAGCTCGCCGGGCCGGAAGCCGGCGGCGTAGAGGGCCCGGGCGGTGCGCCAGTAGTCGGGCGCCACGCCCTCGGGTTCGTAGATGGGGCCGGGGCTGGCAAACACGCGGCGCATCAGCGGGCCGCGGCCGATGGCGGCGAAGCCGCCGAAGGCGTCGGTGGCGCGCCCTTTCTGCTGCAGCGCAAGCAGTTCGCTCTTGCGCGTGACCGGCAGCCTGGCCAGCGCGGCGCGCGAGCCGACCTGCGACGCATCGACATCGGCCAGGATGTTCGCCAGGGCCGGCGCTGCTTGCTGCGCATGCGCGATCTGCTGCGGCAGGCGCTGCATCAGGCTGCGTTCGCGCTCCTGCGGGTCGCGGGTTTCGAGCGCGTCGTAGTACTGGTTGTTGTTGCTCATGGTGTTGTCGTGTTCCCTTGCCTCGCCGTGCTCGTCAGGCCAGCCAGCGCTTGCGGCGCTTGTAGCTCTTCACGTCGCGAAAGCTCTTGCGGTCCGCGCCGCCCACGCCCAGGTAGAACTCCTTCACGTCCTCGTTCTCGCGCAGGCTGGCGGCTTCGCCGTCCATCACCACGCGGCCGTTCTCCAGGATGTAGCCGTAGTCGGCGTAGCGCAGCGCCATGTTGGTGTTCTGCTCGGCCAGCAGGAAGGTCACGCGCTCCTTCTCGTTCAGGTCCTTCACGATGCCGAACACTTCCTCGACGATCTGCGGCGCCAGGCCCATGGAGGGTTCGTCCAGCAGCACCATGCTCGGGTTGGCCATCAGCGCGCGACCGATGGCGCACATCTGCTGTTCG
>JAFECZ010000307.1 GCA_018241905.1 Pseudomonadota bacterium | reverse complement strand
TTGAAGCTGACGACCGTGACGTTCATGTTGTCGTTGGCAATGTCGCGGATGCGGGACGCGCCACGCACCTCGATGGTGGTGTCGTCCAGCTGGGCGCCCGAGCTGCGCCGGTCGGTGGCGACCATGCCGGCCCCCACGGCGCCAGCCCCCACCGCCAAGGGCACGCAGCCGCCCAGGGCAGCTGCCAGCGCCGCGCTGGCGGTCAGCGCGAAGGCCATGCGTTGCAGGGTGGAAAAGCGCGTCATGAGTCAGGGTCCTTGCTTGAAGTGCTTCATGAGGAGAGTGCTCTAAAGAGTTTAGCCCACTGGATTTAGTTCAATTCGCGCAAACCCTGCCAAATGGCTGCGCCGGGCATCGCGGACTCGTAAAACGAGAAAATGAGTGTTAAGGTTTGCGAGATGCAGTCCGCACGCAACGCCCCTTTCGAGGCCGGCGAGGCACTCCATCGACCGGGAGCCGCCGCGTGAGGGCATTGACGGCCGCCCGCGCCATTGCAGCCCGCGTGGGCTCGCGCCTGGTCACCTCGCCCACCAGCCACGAACCGCCGCTGGTGCTGGTGTTTTCCAAGGACCGGGCCATCCAGCTGGAGCTGTTCCTGCGCAGCTATGCGCAGCACATGTCGACGCCACTGCCGCTGTCCGTGATGTACCGGGCCTCGACCGAGGCGCACCGGCAGGCCTACGAAGAGGTATTTGCGAGCTACCGCGCCAGCGAACTCAGCGTCGTCGCCGAAACGGCCTTCAAGCCCGACCTGCTGGAAGTGCTCATGACCTCGAACGCGCGGCATGTGATCTTCTTCGTGGACGACCTCGCCTTCATCCAGCCGGTCGACACGCGCCTGATGGAGCAATGGGATCCGCGCGACGGCATCCTGAGCCTGCGCCTGGGCCGCAACATCACCCACTCGCACCACCGCGGGGGCATCGCGCAGCCCCAGCCCGCCTCCTTCGAAAGCGCTACGCGGGGCGAGCAGCCGCTGGCGCGCTGGCGCTGGTCCACCGGCACGCTGGACTGGGCGCTGCCCACGGCGCTCGACGGCCACTTGCTGCCGTTGCCCGACCTGGTGCCGGTGGTCGAGCAGGCCAGCTTCGTGGCGCCCGACTCGCTCGAGGAAGCCATCGGCCAGTACAAGTTCCTGTTCAAGTGGCGCTGGGGCTACTGCTGGGAGCAGGCACGCATCGTGAACCTGCGGCAGGGCACGATGGGGCTGGATGCCGGGCAACTGCTGGCCGCCTTCCAGCAGGGGCTGCGCCTGGACATTTCCGAGCTGCCCCTGGCCGGGCACAACAGCTGCCACATGGCCTGGGCACCGGCGTTGCGCCGCCTGGCCGAAACCTCGGGCGCTGCGGCCTGACTGGCGCCGCCAGGACTCAGGCGTCCTCGCCCAGCAGCTGCGCGTCGATGCCGTCGCACAGGCAATGCAGGGTGAGCAGGTGCACCTCGTGCACGCGCGCCGCGCGCTCGTGCGGCACGCAAACCTGCACGTCGGTTTCGCGCAAGGCGCGCCCCACCGAGCCGCCGTTGCCGCCCAGCAGCGCCACCACCGTCATCTCACGGGCGTGCGCGGCCTCGGTCGCCGCCAGCACGGCCGAGGAATTGCCGCTGGCACTCAGGGCCAGCAAGACGTCGCCGGCCTGGCCCAGGGCGCGCACCTGGCGCGCGAAGCGGTCGGGGTCGGAGCCGTCGGGCGTGTCGGCCAAGGGGTCGGTGCTGTCGGGCTCGAGGGCCACGGCCGCCAGTTCGGGGCGCTCGCGCTCGAAGCGGCCCACGAAGTGCGCCGCGAAATGAGAGGCCAGCAGGCCGGACACGCCGGCGCCGCACGCCAGGATCTTGCCGCCGCTGGTCACGCAGGCCAGCAGCGCCTGCATGGCCAGGTACACCGGCTTGCCCAGCATCGGGCCGGCCTGGTACTTGAGGTCGGCGCTGTCGATGAAATGCTGCTGTATCCGTTGCTCGAGCATGGCACATCATGATAGCGACGCCCGGCGATCAACTTGCGTCGAAGGCCGCGCGCAGCCACTCGATGCGCTCTTGCACCAGCACCACGTCGAAGCGGCAGGGCGGCACGGTGCGCAGCCGGCTGATGTAGTGCCGCGCCGCGAAGATGATGCGATGCTGCTTGAGGCCTGTGATGCTGCCGCCGGCGCCGCCGTGCGAGCTGCTGGCGCGCTGCCGCACCTCGACAAAGACCAGCGTGCCATCGCGGTCGCGCATGATGAGGTCGATCTCGCCGCCGCCGCGCCCGGGCGTCCGATAATTGCGCGCCACCGGCACGAGGCCTGCTGCGCAAAGGTAGTCGAGGGCAGCGTCTTCGGCGGCATCGCCGCGCTGCTTGGTGCTGATGCGGCCGGACAGTCCCCTGCCCCCGCCGGATTTTCCGGGTCTGTTGTTCTGGAGTTCTTCCATCTTGAGTCTGCCAGCCGCCTCCGCTTCTCTTTTTCGCACCGCGCTGCAGGCTGCGCGCGATGCTGCCGGCTCGCAGGATTATCCGCAGGGCACGCTCTACGTGGTGGCCACGCCCATCGGCAACCTGGCGGATGTCACGCTGCGCGCGCTGCATGTTCTGGACATGGCAGACGCCATCGCCTGCGAGGACACGCGCCACACCCAGTCCATGCTGCGGGCCTACGGCATCGACCGCAAGGGCGGCACGCAGTTGCTGGCCGTACACCAGCACAACGAGGCGGAAGCGGCGCAGGCGGTGATCGGCCGGCTGGCGCAAGGCGAACGCATCGCCTATGTGAGCGACGCCGGCACGCCCGGCGTGAGCGACCCCGGCGCCCGGCTGGCGGCGGCAGTGCGCGCTGCCGGCCACCGCGTGCTGCCGCTGCCAGGAGCGAGCAGCGTCACCACCTTGATCAGCGCGGCAGGCCTGGTGGCGGCCGATGCGGATGACTACAGCGCATTCGTGTTCACCGGCTTCCTGCCGAGCAAGGCCACCGAACGCGACGGCGCCGTCGGCCGCCTGGCCGCCGAGCCGCGCGCGGTGGTGCTGCTGGAGGCGCCCCATCGCATCGAGGCGCTGGCCCGGGCGCTTGCCGTGCTCGGGGCGCGCCGCATCACCGTCGGACGCGAGCTGACCAAGCAGTTCGAGGAGATCGACACGGTGCCGTGCGATGGGCTGGCGGCCTGGCTTGGGGCGAAGGAGCAGCGTACGCGGGGTGAATTTGCGCTGGTGCTGCACCCTGCCGCGGGCGAAGGGGCCGCAGGTGCCGATGAGGGCGAGCGCGTGCTGCGCCTGCTGCTGCCCGAGTTGCCTCTCAAGGGCGCCGTGCGCCTCGCTGCGGAAATCACCGGCGCGCCGCGCAATGCCTTGTACGACTTGGCATTGCGGATCAAGCAGGCGCAAGAGCAGGACGACTGAAATGGAAAAGGCCGGAAGCGCTTGCATGCTTCCGGCCTTTTGAATCTGGTCGCCGCCAGGAACCAAACCCAGGCGAGAAACCCACATGGGCTCTTGAAGTCAGCGAGTGGGGGTCAGTGGCGCGTTCCAAGCTCCGTGTTGTCTGACTATTTTTTGCGGTATTTCGAAAAATCGAACAAAATTCTTGGACTGTCGGAGAAAAAATGGCTGCCGAAGCCCTGGGCTACGAATTTTTGAGAGAACACCTCAATCTGGGCGCGCTCCCGATTGTCACCCCTGCACGGGTTTCGTCCGTCACTCGGGTCACACCCCTGGCTGACCATCTCGCGGTACCCGCAGCCGTCGCACCGACTAGCCAGGATCCGCTGCGGCACCTGTTCTTCGCGCTCAAGCACGAGGGCACGAACCTGCAGGTCGCCATCCTGGCGCTGAAAAAGATCCCAGGCGAGGCGCTGGCCAGTGCCTTCGCAACCTCACCGGCCAGCGGGTATGCGCGCCTTGCCTGCTACCTGTGGGAGCACGCGCACGGCAAGACCCTCGAAGTTGCTGCCCCGGCGCGCGGCGCCCACCACAAGGTGTTCGACGAGGCTCGCTATCTCACCGGCCCGACGCAGCGCAACCAGCGCTGGCGCGTAGATTTCAACGGCATCGGTACACCCCGGTACTGCGTGACCGTCGAGCGCACCCCTGCCATCGAGGCACTGCTTGGAGAAAACACGCTGGACAGGGTGGCCGAGTTCCTCGCCCGCACGGACCAGGCCCTGATCGACCGCACCGTGAATTGGGCCTACCTCAGCGAGACCGAGAGCTCGTACGAAATCGAGCGGGAGCGCCCCAGCGATTCCAAGGCGCAGGCCTTTGCAAGGCTACTTGCGCGCGCGCAGGAAAAAGAGCCCATCACCGAGGAGTACCTGGTGGCACTGCAGAACCTGGCGGTGCGCAACCCACTGGACCAGGCATCGGGTTTTCGAACGACGCAAAATAGGCTCCGCAACGACTTGCGCGGTGCGCTCGGCGTGACGTACCTGCCCCCGCCGCCTGAGTGCCTTCCGGACGTCATGGATGGGATCATGCATCTGGCCAACGGCGCCGCAGCAGGTAACGCGCTCGACCCCTTGGTGCTCGCAAGCCTTGTGAGCTTCGCCTTCGTGTTCGCACATCCTTTCATGGATGGTAACGGCCGTATCTCCAGATTCCTCTTCCACAAGGTGGCATGCACCGATCCGCGGTTGCGCAACGGGCTTGTGCTCCCGGTGTCGATGGCCATGAAGCGCCATGAGCGTGAATATCTGCAGGCGCTGCAGTCGTTTTCAAAGCCAGCCCGTGCCCTGTGGAAAGTGGCTCAGTTGGGCGATAACGATTTCGAGCAGGAGTTTCTGGGCGATGCGGACATCTACCGCTACTGGGATGCGACGCGTTGCGTCGAGTTCGGCCTGGCAATGGCCAGCGAAGCCCTGCGCCATGACCTGCACAACGAACTGGGCTTCCTGCAGCGCTACGACGCGGTCTACCGTGCCGTGAACGACGCGGTGGATATGAACAATGCCGACATGGTCCACCTAGTGCGATCCATCGTCGAGAACAGCGGCACGCTGTCAAAAAATCGCCGGCGCCAGCTCATCGCACGAGGACATCCGGCGGAAATCATCGATCGGGCGGAAACTGCTGCGGGCGCGGCCCTTGAGTCGTTCTCGGAACGCGAGGCCGCTAACGACCGGAATGGGTCTGCCCATGCGAGCTGACGTCACTAGGTTCGGAACTCTCGAAAGTCTCAGGGTTCGACCAGCAGAGGGCCATGATGGCCGACAGCAATGACGAGCTCGCGGGGACTGTTCGGCATGACGAACAAGGGGCGGTGGTGGGACCTCGGTTGGCGAGCGAGCGGCTGCGATGCGAAGATGCGCGCAGGCGGTCGAACGAAGTGTCGGCATGCCGAACGCAGAATCCTTGTTCGGTATTGAGGGCAGAATAGTCCGGCATCAGACATTGTTTACACCGCCAGTGTTTGTCATGGCCAACGCTCCTCGATTCGCCGTGATCTCAATGCGGCTGCCTCCCGAGTGAAGGCGAAATTCGCCGCGCCGGGCGTGCGTCACCAACTCACCGAGTCGGGCCTGCTCTCCAAACTCATCGACGAAGTGCTGCTCGAACACACCGAGCGCAGTTGCTTCGGGGCTGATGGCTGATGCGAGTGACGCCGCGACGGATGCTGCATCCGAGGACCGCATCACGCTGCGTCTTCGACATGGCGATCGCACGCGTGCAGCAGAGCGCGCTGGCGCGCGGGGCATGAGAACCGGCACGTACCTGGACTTCTCATCCACAACCACGTGCGCGCCTCGGACGTGCTGCCGCCTCAGGGGCGGTGGGTGCCGAGTGCACCAAGCTCATGACGGCCGCGATCCGCTGGCCGGCGCGCAAGCTGCCGGCGAAAAGCCAATTGGACCCGCCGAGAGTGATGGGTCGGATTTTGTTTTCCATCCGGTTGTTGTCCGCTGGCAGATCGCCATCGTCGATGTAGTGCGTCAGTGCCTGCCAACGCTTTCGGCTGTAGTCAACAGCACCAGTCGCAGGTCCCGGCGATTGGTTAAAAACGGCGTGAGAAGTGAAGCACATCCTCTGTCCGCGCTTAGATGAAGCTGCGCGCAGCTCGCCACGCCGCGCAAAGGCGGTCACCTGCTGACGCCCAGGCGGACTCAAAGATCGCCCCATACAAAGCAACGGCGGCATCCAGTTCGAGCTCACGCCCGGGCTGGTCCTTGCAACCGTTGCAGACATGCGCGAAAAGAACCTCGCTGACCGAAGAGACGTCGATTACGTCACCCACACCTGCTCGCTGCTGCTGGCGCGCACCTGCTGCGCTCCGGCCTTGAGCAAGTTCGGATGGCGCCTGAAGCGATGGTGGCTGTCCGTGGTCTTGTGATACGCCCGCCGGGGCGCCACCAGCAGCCGTGCATTGCGCAGCACATCGAACAGGGCGTCGCGCCCCAGCGCAATGCCCTGGCGCTGTAGTGGCTCGCGCAGCATGTGATGCAGCTTGCGCGTGCCCACCCGCGGCTGGCGCATGCGCTGCTGCTGCACCAGTTGCACCACAGCCTGCGCTCGCTCG
>JAFECZ010000306.1 GCA_018241905.1 Pseudomonadota bacterium | reverse complement strand
TGCAGGGTGGGGAGGAGGTCGAAGCCGTGCTGGATGCGCAGGTCGCGCGCACGCAGCTCGGGCTCCATCAGCTGCCACACCTTCTCGTGGTTGTACGAAGGGGTGGTGGGCCACAGGTGGTGGATGAGGTGGTAGTTGTGCCACTGCATCAGCGGGCGCAGGATGCCCTCGCGCCCGATGCGCATGGTGGTGCCGGCGGTGAGATTGTTGGTGGTCGACGCGGCGGTGGTGATGTGCACCAGCCTGCCGCTCTCGTCTCCGTCCAGGTGCGGCAGCCAGAGAAAGGTGAAGGCGATCAGGCCGAGCGTGATGCGCGAGGGAATGAGCCACAGCATCAGCACCTCGCGGCCGTATCCCATCCAGGTCAGGCCCAGGGCAACGACCGCCGTAGCCAGCAGCAGCGGCACCGTGCCGCGCAGCGACTTCTTGCCGCGGGAATCGCCGCTGCGCAGGTTGTACCAGGCGTAGTAGATGTCGAAGCTCATCCAGCGCAGCGGCAGGCTCCAGGTGCTGCCGTGCACGAAATGGTCCGGATCCTGCGGGTCGTTGGTGAAGCGGTGGTGGATCATGTGCGAGTAGCGGAACACGCCCAGCGAGACGTGCGGCACCACCATCAGGAGCGCGATGCGGCCGATCCAGTCGTTGAGCTCGAGCCGTGACGAGGCCGCGCGGTGCAGCGCGTCGTGCGCCACATGGAACACCGGCCACATGAACACGAGGTTCAGCAGCAGGCCGGCCCACAGCGGGATCCAGCCCCGCACGGCCGATACGTCCACGGCAATGACGCCGGCCACGATGTAGGCGAGCAGGGCCACCGTGGGCCAAGCCACCGTGGGCGGGTTGGTCAGTCGGTACAGCTCGGCTTTTTTCCCTGCCGGCACCGGCACGGGGTTCTTGGAAGAAGCATTGGAGGACATGGCCGGAAATTCTGTTGGGCCACCCCCTTCGCAGCCATAGTTGAGCGTGCCAGGAATTTGTCTTAAAGTGCCATGGTGCGAAGCGCCGGTGTCACCCTCATCCCTGCCGCGAGTCCCAAGGCGGCCGACATCGGCTTGCGCAGCGCCTGGTTCGAGCCCTGCATCCACTTCGCGTATTTCCAGATCCTGGCCGGCCTGCTGGCCGAGCGCGGACTGGCGGCGCCGCGCACCTATTCGGGTGCCGCACGGCTCATGCCGCTCCTGGATTTCCTGCCGCTGCTGGACACGCTGGGCCTGCCTCCGGATGCGGGCGCCGGTGCCGAGGTGGGCTGGGCGATCACCGGCGCCGCGCACGGCCCCATGGGCCTGGCCGCCATGACAAGCGCAACGCTGGCCGATGCCATGTCCACCGTGGCGCGCTACGCACCCACCCGCAACCGCATGTTCGACTACCGCCACAGCCGGGGGGGAGATGAGGAAGTCCTGAGCATGCCCGTGCGCATGCCGCTGGGCGCCTACCAGCCCTTTTTGCAGGCGGCCACCCTCTACGCGATCTTCAATGTGTTTCGCGCGGTGCTCGACGACGCGGCGCTGCAGCGGGTCGCCATCTGCCTGCCTTGGGCAGACGGACCCGGCGGCGCGCTCGGGGCGGCAGCGCGCCGCTATCCGGTGCGCTTCGGGTCTGACGAACTGGCCATTCGCTTTCCGCACGCGCTGGCAAGCCAGCGCTTGTCCAGCGCCGACGCGGACACGCACCAGCGGCTGCGTCGCGCCGGCGACGAGGAACTCACCAAGCTGTCCGGGAGCGTGGCCGCCCGGGTGCGCCATCTGCTGCACCAGGCGCAGCCCGATTGGCCCACGCTGGAAGACATTGCGCAGGTGCTGTGCATCTCACGGCGCACGCTGCTGAGAAAGTTGAAGAGCGAGGGCCTGAGCTACCAGGACCTGCTCGACGAGGCGCACAACGAACTCGCCTGCTGGTACCTGCGTCACACCACGCTGTCGCTGGCGCAGGTCTCGGCCAAGATCGGCTTCAGCGAACAGGCCAACTTCAGCCGCAGCTTCAGGCGCTGGCAGGGGCTCACGCCCAGCGACTACCGGGCCTGCTTCGCGAGGCGGAACTAGAATTTCCCGACAACCGCCAGCCCATCCGGGGGAGACACAACAGGTGACGCGCGCCACGGTCGACGCACAAGACGATCTGCTTCTCCGGGTCCTGCCGCCCCGGGTGCCGCGGCATTTGGTGTCGCGGCCCCGGCTGATGTCGTCCGACGAAGGGTTGCGGCGCTTTCCCTCCATCCTGGTGCAGGCACCGCCGGGCTTCGGCAAGACGTCGCTGCTGGCCCAGTGGCGGCTCGAGCACCTGGCGCACGGCGCGGTGGTCGCCTGGCTGTCCGCCAAGGCGGAAGACGACCCGCAGCGCCTGGCGCAGAGCCTGGCCATGGCGGTGCGCCAGGGCCTGGGGCGCCAGAACTTCGCGCACACGCTGCTCGAGGGCGGCGGCCCGGGCGGCGCCGCGGCGGGCCTGGGCGGCATCACCGTGCTGCTGGCCGAGATGGCGCAGTCGGCCATCGACATGGTGCTGGTGGTCGACGAGGCCGAGCGGCTGCCGAAGGCCTCGCGCGAGGCGCTGGGCTATCTGCTGCGCAATGCGCCGCCCAACCTGCGCACCATCGTGGCGGCGCGCCCCGACTGCGATTTCGACATCGAAGACCTCGTCGCCTACGGCCAATGCGCCGAGCTGGGCGCGAGCGAATTGCGTTTTCGGCTTGAAGAAACGCTGGAGCTGGTGCGCGACCGCCTGGGCAACCGGCTCGACCAGGACAGCGCCGCGCGGCTGCACGGCCTGACCGAAGGCTGGCCATTGGGGCTGCAGCTGGCGCTGACCATCCTCGGGCGCGGGGCCGACGTGGCCGGCATGGCCGCGCTCGACGGCGCGCTGCACGACCACTTCGTGAAGATGCTGGTGGACAAGCTGGAGCTGGCCGACCGCGATTTCCTGGCGCGCATCTCGGTGCTGGACGACCTGCACCCCGACCTTTGCAGCGTGCTCAGCGGGCAGGACGGCGCGGCCGAGCGCCTGGCGCGCCTGAGCCGGGACACGCCGGTGTTCGCCGCCACCGAGCGCGGCGACTGGCTTCGCATGCACACGCTGGTGCGCGACGTGCTGCGCCAGCGCTTTGCCACGCTGCCCGCCGATGAGCAGGCCGCGGTGCATGCCCGCGCGGCGAAGTGGCTGGCCGACCACGGCCTGATCGAGCCCGCGGCCCGCCACGCGCTGGTGGCCGGCCAGCACCAGTGGGCCTACGAGCTGGCCGAGCGCAGCCTGTACGAATCGCTCATGCGCCATGGGCGCCAGGGCGCAGTGCTCGAATGGCTGGGACAACTGCCCGCGCAGGAGGTCGACCACCGCCCGCGCCTGCTGCTGGCCGCGGCCTGGACGCTGGCCATCAGCGAGCGGCATGAAGACGCCCAGCGCCTGGTGGCCCGCATCCTGGCGCAGCCGCATGTCGACGAGGGGCTGCGCTGCGAGTGCGACCTGATCCTGGGTGGCGCCGCGGTCTTCGCCGACCTGCCGGATCGCTTCGTCGAGCTGCACGCGCCGTGGACCGACTACCCGTTGAACGACCCGATGCTGCTGCAGGTGCAGGCCAACCGCACCGCGTACCGCGTCCTGCTCGAAGGCGAGCCCGCCCTGGCGCGGCTGCGCCAGCAGCAGGCGCCGCGCGGCAACTTCGGCAATGACGTGGGCTATGTCGGGCGCTGGGGCGAGCTGATCATCGGCCTGAGCTACTTCTGGGAAGGCCAGGCCCTGCTGGCCGACCAGCTGTTGCGTCCGGCGCTGGCCAGCGCCGAAGCCGACCTGGGGCGGCGCAACGGCCTGGCTTGCATGCTCGCGGCGCTGCTGGCGTCCACCGCCTGGGAATGCGATCGGCCGGGCGACGCAGCCGCCCTGCTGGCCGACCGGCTCGACGTGCTGGAGCGCGGCGGCCTGCCCGAATGCCTGCTGCTGGCCTACCGCACGCTGGCCCGGCTGGCGCTGTCCGACGGTGCCGAGCACCGCGCGCTGGAGCTGCTGGGCGCGCTCGAAGCCGCCGGCGCGGCGCGCACCCTGCCGCGCCTGGGCATCGTGAGCCTGGCCGAGCAGGTTTTCCTGCACGCGCGCCGCTACCGGGCACAGACCTGCCGCGAGCTGTGCAGCCAGATCGACGTGCGCCTGCAAGATCCGGCGCTGCCCACCGGGCCGCTGTGGCGCCGCCGCGTGGAGTTGCTGCGCGAGCAGGCCCGGGCCTATGCCGCCGTGGCGGCGAAGGACTGGCGAGGCGCCATGGCGCCCCTGGCGCGCGCCGACGAGCTGGCGCTGCAGCTCAAGCAGGGCCGGCTGCACATCGAGCTGCTGGGCATGCGTGCCTTGGCGCTGGACCGCTGCGGCGAGGACGCGCGCGCCCTGCTGCGCGAGGCCACCGACCTGGCGCAGGCGCACGGCCTGCAGCGCGTGTTCATGGACGCCCACCCCGACCTGGGCGAATGGGTGCGAGGGCAGGGCGCCGGCAAGGATTCGCTGCCCGCGCCCTCCTCGTCGCCGGGCGAGCCCGCCCAGGCCCCCGCGCCGGCCACTGCGCGGCCGCCCCTGGTCACGCCCGGCATGGTGCTCACGCCCAAGGAGCGCGAGGTGCTCGAACTGCTCGCCCGCAACCTCTCCAACAAGGAAATCGGCAACGCCATGCAGGTGGGCGAGACCACAATCAAGTGGCACGTGAAGAACCTGTTCGCCAAGCTGGACGCCGGCTCGCGCAAGCAGGTGGTGCAGCGTGCACGCATCCTGGGGCTGATCAACCCGGGCGAATAGGGGTACTCCCCCTCCCGCAAGCAGGGGGCCAAAACGCCCGCTGCTGCCTATTCTTCCATCCTGTGAAAGCCGCCGGAAGCGGCTGACCGATCCACCGGAGCCCGGCCCCTGCCGCGCCGGCCTCGAGAAGGAAGGAGACAACAGGCATGACCACCACCACCGCCACCCCCGCTGCCCCCGCCGTCGTTTCGTCCGCCGCGCTGGGCGACACGCTTCGCGCCGAGGCCCTGACCTGCACCATCGGCGCCGAGGTGTTCGGCGTCGACCTGGGCGTAGCCGCCCGCGACGACGACCTCATCCACGAGATCCGCGCGCTGCTGCTGCGCCACCGGGTGCTGTTCTTCCGCGACCAGGACATGTCGCGCGCCGACCACGTGGCCTTTGCGCGCCGCTTCGGCGAGCTGGAAGACCACCCCGTGTCCGGCAGCGACCCCGAGCACCCAGGCCTGGTGCGCATCTACAAGTCGCCCGAGGTGCCCAACGACCGCTACGAGAACGCCTTCCACTGCGACGCCACCTGGCGCGAGAAGCCGCCCTTCGGCTGCGTGCTGCGCTGCGTCGAGACGCCCGCCGTGGGCGGCGACACCATCTGGGTGAACATGGTGGAGGCCTACAGCCGCCTGCCCGAGGACGTCAAGCAGAAGATCCAGGGCCTGCGCGCGCGCCACAGCATCGAGGCGAGCTTCGGTGCGGCCATGCCCATCGAGAAGCGCCTGGCGCTGCACGCCCAGTTCCCCGATGCGGAACACCCCGTGGTGCGCACCCACCCGGAAACGGGCGAGAAGGTCCTGTTCGTCAACGCCTTCACCACGCACTTCACCAACTTCCACACCGCGGCCAACGTGCGCTTCGGGCAGGACCATGCACCCGGCGCCAGCCAGCTGCTCGGCTACCTCGTCAGCCAGGCCGCCATTCCCGAATACCAGGTGCGCTGGCGCTGGAAGAAGAACAGCGTGGCCTTCTGGGACAACCGCAGCACGCAGCACTACGCGGTCATGGACTACCCGCCCTGCCACCGCAAGATGGAACGCGCCGGAATCGTCGGCGAGGCCACCTACTGAAGTAACCCACACACCCAAGGAGAACGACATGGTCAAGGCCATTCGGCTGCACCAGACAGGCGGCCCCGAGGTGCTCGAGCTCGAGCACGTGGAAGTCGGCGAGCCCGGCCCCGGGCAGGCGCGCGTACGGCACACCTACATTGCCGTCAACTTCATCGACATCTACTTCCGCACCGGTGCCTATCCGCTGCCCCTGCCCAGCGGGCTGGGCTCGGACGCGGTGGGCGTGGTGGAGGCGGTGGGCCCCGGCGTGACCGACATCAAGGTTGGCGACCGCGTGGGCTACCTGATCGGCCCGCAGGGCGCGTATTCGGAGGCGCGAGTGATGCCGGCCGAGGTGCTGATTCCGCTGCCCGACGGCATTTCGGACCGCACCGCCGCCACGCTCATGATGAAGGGCATGACGGTGCAGTACCTGTTCAGCCAGGTGTATCCGCTCAGCGGCGGGGAAACCATCCTCTACCACGCGGCCGCCGGCGGCGTGGGCCTCATCGCCTGCCAGTGGGCCCGCGCCATGGGCGTGACCATGATCGGCACCGTGAGCACCGACGAGAAGGCCGCCATTGCCAAGGCCAACGGCTGCACCCACACCATCGTGACCTCGCGCGAGAACATTGCCCAGCGCGTGCGCGAACTCACCGACGGCAAGGGCGTG
>JAFECZ010000305.1 GCA_018241905.1 Pseudomonadota bacterium | reverse complement strand
CGACCAGGCCAGGTCAACCTGATGTTGGTGATGTCCGGCTCGGACCGCGACAAGTTGCTGCGCTTGGTCAACACGGCCGGCGCGCCTTTCTACGGTTCGCAGATACAGCGCATGCCGGCGTTGGGGCCGGACTTCATTGCCCACATAGCGGCGCTGACCGAGGCCCAGCGGCCCGACCTGAAGCCGGTCGATCAGGCTGCGCTGCGGCAAGCCTTCGACATGTTCGGCCACCGTCCCCAGTTCTTCATGGCGGCGCTTGGCCAGGTGCTCAGCCCGCTGGCCGGTCTGCACGGTCGCTTCGAGCCCGGCCTGCTGGAGGCCGCGCGGCAGCAACAGCTGGAAGACGAGGCGCAGATGGAATCGGACTACCTGGGCCTCAAGCCCACGGAGCAGGCCGTGTTGTGGCGCATGTTGGCGCAGGGGCCGCGCTATCGCCCCTACGACGCCGAGGCGCTGCGCTTCTACCGCGACAAGGTCGGCCGACCGGTCAGCGTGGCACAGGCGCAAAAGGCGCTGGAGGCCCTGCGCCTGCGAATGCCGGCCCTGGTGTGGAAGTCGGCCCGCGGCGAGTACGCCCTGCAGGACGCTGCCATGCATCGCTGGTTCGAGGGGCGGGATGCCGCAGGTAACTGGCCGCCCGCAGCACCGCAAGGGCAACTGGACCTCGACGAGGATTGATGAAGAGCTTCGATCGGGATTTCACTAATTAGCGCTAGTCCCTTCGCCCTAGCTCCAGCCCTGCCCCGCTAGTCCATCCGGTGGATTTGCCCGCCCGGGCAACGCACTGAAACTCCGTGTTTCTGGCACCCCTGCCGAAGGACGGAGCGCGGATGAGCTGGCGAAAAAAAGTGGTTTGGAGCGAGGGGATGCTGTTGCAGCCCCAGCACCTGCAGCAAAGCGAACGCCACGCGGACCATGCACGTCACCTGCTGCTGCGCAGTACCACCCCCTACGCCTGGGGATTTGCGGAGATCGAGATCGACAGCGCCGCACTGGCGCTGGGCAAGCTCGCGCTGACGCGCGCCGTGGGCGTGTTCGGCGACGGCACGCCCTTCGACATGCCGGCGGTCGACCCGCTGCCCGAGGCGCTGGACATTCCCGAAGGCCTGCGCGACGAAGCCGTGATGCTGGCGCTGCCGCTGCGCCGCGCAGGCGCGCGCGAGGCCGACGCCGAAGGCTACGAAGACCTGGTGCGCCACCGCGTGCAGGAAGCCGAGGTGCCCGACTCCAACACCGCCGGCGAGCGCAGCGCCATGCTGCAACTGGGCGCGCTGCACACCCGCCTGATGCGCGCCAACGACGCCACCGACGCCTGGACCACCCTGCGCGTGGCGCGCGTCACCGAACGGCGCGTGGACAACCAGGTGCTGCTCGATCGCAACATGGTGCCGCCGCTGCTGGACGTGGCCGCGCACCAGCTGCCGCGCGGCTGGCTCGACGAGCTGCTGGGCCTCTTGCGCCAGCGCGGCGACGAGCTGGCCAGCTCGCTCACCGCCGGCGGCGCCGGCGGCGTGGCCGAGATCGCCGACTTCCTGATGCTGCAGACGGTGAACCGCAACGAGGCCGTGTTCGCCCACCTGGCCAGGAGCGCCACCCTGCATCCGCAGCACCTCTTCGAGCACGCGCTGTCGCTGGCGGGCGACCTCGTCACCTTTCGCGACGCGCGCCGCACCACGCGCTTCGGCCCCTACGTGCACGACGACCTGGCGTTGAGCTTCAGGCCGGTGATGGACGACCTGCGGCGCAGTTTCTCGGTGGTGATCGAGCGCGCCGCCATCCGCATCGAGCTGCACGAGCGCAAGAACAACGTGCACGTGGCGGTGGTGAAGGACACCGACCTGCAGCGCAAGGCCACCTTCGTGCTGGCCGCCACCGCGCAGATGCCGGGCGAGTCGCTGCGCGCGCGCTTTCCGACGCAGGTCACCATCGGGCCGGTGGAGCGCATCCGCGACCTGGTCACGCTGGCGCTGCCGGGCGTGGCGCTCACCGCCATGCCGGTGGCGCCGCGGCAGATCCCGTTTCATGCGGGGGCCAGCTACTTCGAGCTGGAGACCAAGAGCAGCGACCTGTGGCGCCAGCTCGAGCAATCGGGCGGCATCGCGATGCATGTCGCGGGCGACTTCCCAGGCCTCGAGCTGGCCTTCTGGGCGATACGACCATCATGAGCACCGCACGGCCGAAGGTTCCTTATGAGCACGCCTGACCCCTTTGCCGGCTACGAGTCCGAGCGCACGGTCATCAAGCCCAAGCCGCGCGGTGGGGGCAGCAGCAGCCCCATGCCGCCGCCCACGGGCTTCGGCGGCGGCGGCGATGCGCCGGCTGCCGACATCGGCGACATGGGCCTGCTCAACCCGCTGGTGTCGGCCGCCGGCAAGCTGCTGGTGCTCATCGGAAAGCTGCGCAACATGGTGCAGCCGCGCGACGTGGTGGCGCTGCGCAATTCGGCGGCCGAGGCGGTGAACCAGTTCGACGCGCAGGCCAGGCGCGCCGGCATCGGCAACGAGACCGTGCTGGCCGCGCGCTACGTGCTGTGCACCGCGCTGGACGAGGCCGTGGCCAACACGCCCTGGGGCACGCAGGCGGGGTGGAACAAGCAGAGCCTGCTGGTGCAGTTCCACAACGAGGCCTGGGGCGGCGAGAAGGTGTTCCAGCTGCTGGCCAAGCTGGCGCAGGACGTGCCCACGCACCGCCAGCTGCTCGAGCTCATCTACAGCGTGCTGGCGCTGGGCTTCGAAGGCCGCTACCGCGTCATCGACAACGGCCGCGCGCAGCTGGACAGCGTGCGCCAGCGCCTGGCCGACCTCATCGCCAAGGACCGCCCGCCGCTGGAGGCGGACTTGTCGCCGCACTGGCGCGGGCAGGGCGCAGGCAATGTGCGGCTGCGCGACTCGCTGCCGCTGTGGGTGGTGGGCGCGCTGTTCCTGCTGGTGCTGGCGCTGGCCTGGTTCGGCCTGCGCCTGGCGCTCAACTACCGCTCCGACGATACCTATGCGCAGGTCTCGGGCCTGCGCGTGCCGCAGCTGCAGATTGCGCCGCCGGCGGTGGTGCCGGCCAAGGCGCCGCGCCTGGCGAAATTCCTGGAGCCCGAGGTGAAGCAGGGCCTGGTCACCGTCACCGACGAGGCCGACCGCAGCACGGTGCGCCTGCGCGGCGACAGCTTCTTCGCATCGGGCAGCGCCGAGCCCATGGCGCAGTCGCTGCCGGTGCTGCAGCGCATCGGCGAGGCGCTGGCCGAGGTCAAGGGCGAGGTGCTCATTACCGGCCACTCGGACAACGTGCCCATTCGCTCCATGCGCTATCCATCCAACTGGCACCTGTCGGCCGCGCGCGCCGAAAGCGTGCGCCTGGCGCTGTCGGCCCAGGTCGATCCGGCCCGCATGCGCGCCGACGGCAAGGCCGATGCCGAGCCGGTGGCGCCCAACGACACGCCGGCCAACCGCGCGCGCAACCGCCGGGTGGACATCGTGCTGCTGGCGCCGCCCGACCGGGTCGCCGCGGAGCTGGCGGAGGTCAAGCGATGATCAAGAAGCTCATCGTTCTCCTGCTGATCGCGCTGGCGCTGCTGGTGCTGGGCATCCTGATCTGGTGGGTCGGCCCGCTGATCAGGATCGGCGAGTTCGCGCCGCTGGCCAGCGAGCTGGTGCGCGCCGTGCTCATCGGCCTGATCGTGCTCATCGTGGTGGGTCGTGCCGTCTGGCGGCGCCTGTCCACGCGCAAGGCCAGCAGGCAGCTCAACGACAGCCTCATGCAGGCGCCGGCCGCACGGCCTGCCGCCGCGCAGGAAAGTGGCGAGCAGAAGGTGCTGGACACCCGCTTCACCGAAGCCGTGGCCACCTTGAAGCAGATGCGCCTGTCGGCCGCCGGCAAGAAGCCCGGCTGGCGCGACTGGCTGTCGCTCTCGGGCGGCAACTACCTGTACGACCTGCCCTGGTACGTGTTCATCGGCGCGCCTGGCGCGGGCAAGACCACGGCGCTGGTCAACTCGGGCCTGTCGTTCCCGCTGGCCGAGAAGTTCGGCCCCGGCGCCATCCGCGGCGTGGGCGGCACGCGCAACTGCGACTGGTGGTTTACCGACGACGCGGTGCTCATCGACACCGCCGGGCGCTACACCACGCAGGACAGCCACCAGAGCGAGGACAAGGGCGCGTGGGATGCCTTCCTGGCGCTGCTCAAGAAGGTGCGGCCGCGCCGGCCGCTCAACGGCGTGTTCCTCAGCATCAGCGTGGGCGACCTGCTCACGCAGGGGGCGGAGCAGCGCGCCACGCTGGCGGCATCGATCCGTGCGCGATTGCAGGAGCTGGACGAGAAGCTCGCCACTCGCCTGCCGGTGTACGTGATGGTCACCAAGACCGACCTGCTCTACGGTTTTTCCGACTACTTCGACGACCTGGGCAAGGAGCAGCGCGCGCAGGTGTTCGGCTTCACGCTGACCATGGAAGAGGGCGCGACCGTGGCGCAGCAGGGCATCGGCGGCGCCTTCGGGCGCGAGTTCGCGCTGCTGCACAGGCGCATCAACGATGGGCTCATCGCCCGCATGCAGCGCGAGACCGACGGTGCGCGGCGCGCGGCCATCTTCGGCTTTCCGGCGCAGTTCGGCTCGGTCGGGCCGCTGGTGGCCGAGCTGCTGGAGCAGATCTTCACCGGCTCGCGATTTGCGCAGCCGCCGTGGGTGCGCGGGGTGTACTTCACCAGTGGCACGCAGGAAGGCAGCCCGATCGACCGCGTCATGGGCAGCATGGCCCGCGGCTTCGGGCTGGAGCGCGCCATGCTGCCGCCGCAGCGCAGCAGCGGGCGCAGCTACTTCCTCACCAACCTGCTGCGCGAGGTGGTGTTCCCCGAGCAGCGGCTGGCCGGCGCCGACGTGAAGCTGGAGCGGCGGCGCCATACGCTGCGCTTTGCCGCGGTGACGGGCATGCTGGTCGTCACCTGCGCCTTGCTCGCCGCCTGGGGCTGGAGCGGCTGGCGCAACATGGACTACCTCAAGTCGGTGGAGGCGCGCGTGGCCCCGGCCAAGGAAACGCTCGCGGCGCTGACGACGCGCACCACCAACCTGGTCGACGTGGCGCCCATCCTCGCGGGCCTGCGCAACATCTGGCGCACGCCGGCCAACGGCGAAGGCGACGCGCCGCTGGCCATGACGCTGGGCCTGTACCAGGGCGACAAGCTCGACGCCGCCGCCATGCTGGCGCACCAGCGCGCGCTCAACGAGGCCTTCCTGCCCCAGGTGGCCAAGCGCATCGAGGACCAGCTGCGCGGCGCGCAGAAGGACAACCTCGAATACACCTACGAGGCGCTCAAGACCTACCTCATGCTCAACCAGCCCGAGCACTTCGACGCCGATTCGCTCAAGGCCTGGATCACGCTGGACTGGGCGCGCAGCCTGGATCGCGGCATTCCCGAGGACAAGCGCCAACTGCTCGAGGAGCAGCTCGACGTGCTCATTGCGCAAGGCCCGCCGCGCGTGCCGATGAAGATGGACGAGAACCTGGTGCGCAGCGTGCGCGCCCTGCTGGCCAGCTACCCGCTGGAGAACCGCGTGTTCAGCCGCCTCAAGCGCCAGAACCTGGGCAAGGACATCCCGCCCTTCACCGTGGCCAATGCCGCCGGGCCCTCCGGTCCGCTGGTGTTCGAGCGCACCAGCGGCAAGCCGCTGACCGAAGGCATTGCGGGCCTGTTCACCTACGACGGCTATCACAAGCGCTTCCAGAAGGAGGTGGTGGTGGTCACCGCGCTGCTGGCCAACGAAGATCCGTGGGTGCTGGGGCAGGACAGGAACCTGGGCGACCGGCTCAAGGACGCGGCCGCGCTCGATGCGCTCACCGACCGCGTGCGGCGCCTTTACCTGCAGGAATACGTCAAGGTGTGGGAGGCGCTGCTGGGCGATGTGCGGCTGGTGCGCGCCCAGGGCCTGGACAAGAACATCGAGATCGCGCGCATCCTCTCCGGCGCGGCCTCGCCGCTGGCGCTGTTCCTGCGCGCCGCGGTGAAGGAGACCACGCTGATCCCGCCCGAGGGCAAGGACGTGGTGAGCAAGGCCACCGAGACGGTGCGCAGCACGCGCAAGGGCCTGGAGGAACTGCTGGGCAGCGTGACCGGCACCGGTAATGCCGGCGCCGCCACGGTGGCGCCGGGCAAGCGCATCGAGAGCATCGTGGACGACCGCTTCGAGCCGCTGCGCCGCCTGGTGAACGCCCCCGCGCCCGGCGCGCCGGCCCCGCTGGACGATGCGCTCAAGCTGTTCAACGAGGTGTACGTGTACCTCACGGCGGTGGACACGGCGGTGAAGGCGCGCTCCTCGCCACCGCCGGGCGACGTGGCGGGCAAGCTCAAGTCCGACGCGGGCCGGCTGCCCGAGCCGGTGCGCTCCATGGTCGAGAACCTCAGCCAGGCCGGCGCATCGCAGGCCAGCGTGGCCGAGCGCGGCAACCTCAATCTCGACCTGAAGCCCGTCACCGAGTTCTGCCAGCGTGCGATTGCCGGGCGCTACCCCT
>JAFECZ010000304.1 GCA_018241905.1 Pseudomonadota bacterium | reverse complement strand
GACGTGGCGCTGGGCGACCCGGCCCTGCTGCAGATCGCCGCCGATGAATCGGCCGCGCTGCTCGAAGCCGTGCGCCCCTTCTTCGACGAGGACGGCATCGCCGTCCACCCCACGCCCGACCCCGGCCGCTGGCTGGCGATGAGCGCCTTGTTCGACGGCCTGCCCACCGCATCCATCGACCGCGCCGCGGGTTTCCCGATTTCCGAATGGTCGCCGCACGGCGAGGCGGCGCGCCCGTTGCGCCGGCTGCAGAACGAGATGCAGATGCTGCTCTACACCCACCCGGTCAACGACACGCGCGCCGAGCGCGGCGTGCCGGCCATCAACTCCTTCTGGCTCAGCGGCACCGGTGTCCTGCCCAACGGCGTGCCGCCGGAACCGGCGGGCGTCGCATTCGACAACAGCTTGCGCGCCGCAGCCATGCAAGACGATGCAGCCGCGTGGGCACAGGCCTGGCAGGCGCTCGACGCACAGCGCATCGCGCCGCTTCTCGCCGACGCGGAACGCGGCGCAGCCGTGCAGATCACGCTGTGCGGCGACCGTGCGGCCCGCAGCTTCACGCCGCGCGAAGGCGGCGGCCTCGCGTCCTTCGCACGGCGGCTCTTCGAGCGCGCCCCTGCGGCCGCAGAAGTACTGGGCACGCTATGAAGATCACCGCCCGCGACATTCCGCCACGCAGCGCCTGGGCGCTCGAGCAGGCCGGCGTGCATCCGCTGCTGGCGCGCCTGTTCGCCGCGCGCGGCGTGTGCGCCAAGGACGAACTCGACGACGGCCTGGCCCGCCTGCTGCCGCCCAGCACCCTGCACGGCGCGCGCGAAGCCGCCGCGCTGCTGGCCGACGCCATCCGCGACGGCAAGCGCCTGTGCATCGTGGCCGACTACGACTGCGACGGCGCCACCGCCTGCGCCGTAGGCCTGCGCGGCCTCAGGCGTCTTGGCGCCAGGCACGCGAGCTACCTGGTGCCCGACCGCGTGGCAGACGGCTACGGCCTCACGCCCGGCATTGCCCAACGCGTGGCCGACACCGGCGCCGACATGCTCATTACCGTGGACAACGGCATTGCCAGCGTGGAAGGCGTGGCCGCCGCCAAGGCGCTGGGCCTTTCGGTGCTGGTCACAGACCACCACCTGCCCGGCCCCGAGTTGCCGGCGGCCGATGTGCTGGTCAACCCCAACCAGCCGTGCTGCGAGTTCCAGAGCAAGAGCATCGCCGGCGTGGGCGTGATGTTCTATGTGCTGATGGCGCTGCGTTCCGAATTGCGCGAGCGCGGCGCGTTCGAGGCCGCCCAGCAGCCCAAGCTCGACGACCTGTTGCCCCTGGTGGCCCTGGGCACCGTGGCCGACGTGGTGCGGCTGGACGCCAACAACCGCCGCCTGGTGGCGCAAGGCCTGCGCCGCATCCGCGCAGGCGCCATGCCCCCCGGGCTTTCGGCGCTGTTCAAGGCGGCGGGCCGCACGGCGTCGGCCGCCACCACCTTCGACTTCGGCTTTGCACTGGGCCCGCGCATCAACGCGGCGGGCCGCCTGGCCGACATGACGCTGGGCATCGAATGCCTGACCACCGACGACGCCGCGCGCGCCGAGGAACTGGCGCGCACGCTCGACGACATCAACCGCGAGCGCCGCGGCATCGAGGGCGAGATGCGCGAACACGCGCTGCGCGTGGCCGAATCGCTGTTCGCGCCGGGCCAGGCGGCGCCGGCCGCCATCACCGTGTTCAACGCCGACTTCCACGAAGGCGTGGTGGGCATCGTGGCCTCGCGGATCAAGGACCGCTTCCATCGGCCCGCCTTCGTCTTCGCGGCCAGCGCGGCCGAGGGAAAAGAGAACGAGCTGAAGGGCTCGGGCCGGTCCATTCCCGGCTTCCACCTGCGCGATGCGCTGGACCTGGTGGCCAAGCGCCATCCCGGCGTGCTGCTGCGCTTTGGCGGCCATGCGATGGCGGCGGGCTGCACCGTGGCGCGCGAGCGCCTGGCCGAGTTCCAGGCCGCGTTGGCCGAAGTGGCAGCCGACTGGCTGGATGCCTCCACCCTCACCCGCCGGCTCGACACCGACGGCCCGCTGGCCCCCGAATACCTGCGCATCGACCTGGTCGACACGCTGCAGCGCGAGGTCTGGGGCCAGGGCTTCGCGCCGCCCACCTTCAGCGAAGAGCTGGAAGTGCTGTCCCAGCGCCTGGTAGGAGAAAAGCACCTGGCGCTCAAGCTGCGCCATCATGGAAGGCCGGTGGATGGCATCTGGTTCGGCCACACCGAGCCCCTGCCCGCCCGCGCCATGCTTGCCTTCCGCCTGGAAGCCGACGAGTGGCAGGGCGTGCGCCGGGTGCGCCTGATGATCGAGGGCGCCGAACTGCCCGCCGAACTCGCCCCGCAAGGAGAAAAAGCATGAGAAGAACAACCTTCGCCGCCTGGGCCTGCGCGGCCTTCGCCGCCGCGTTGGCAGGCTGCACCACCGCGTCGCCCGACGGCCAGAGCTCGTCCGCGCCGCAGGGCCCGCCCATCCACTTCAGCTGCAGCGACGGCTCCAGGCTGACCGCGCGCTACAGCCAGCCCGACAGCCGCACGCTGTGGCTGCGCCGTGCCGACGGCGTGGCAGAGCTGAAGTCCCAGCCGGCCGCCAGCGGCTCGCGCTACGAGGGCTCCGACGTGAGCTTCTGGGAACACCAGGGCCAGGTGCAGTTGCGCTGGGGCCCCTATGCCGCGCCGCTGACCTGCGTGCGCGCAGCCGGTTGAACCAGGCAATCACACGCACGAACACGAGAAAGGAACGATGGCCGTGGGCTGGTACTCGATGCTGAAGATGGTCCCCTGGGCCGACGTGATCAGCAATGCGCCGCAGATCGCGGATGCCGCCAAGAAGCTGTGGGGCAACGTCGCCAGAAGGCCGCCACCGGGGCCGGGCGAGGCCGAAACCACCGAGGCCGCCCTGATGGCCCGCTCGCCGGCCGACCAGCTGGCCGAGCTGCAAACGCGGGTGGATGAATGCGAGGCCGCAATCACCGAGCTGCATGCGCAGATGGTGGCCTCCACCAAGCTGATCGAGACCCTGGCCAGCCAGAACACGCAGCTGGTCAGCCGCGTGGAAGCCAACCGCGTCCTGGTGCGCTGGCTGGCGGCCGTGGTGGTGGTGCTGGGCGTGGCGGTGGTGGCCCTGTGGTGGGGCCGCGGCGCCTGACGGGCGCCGTCAACCCGCGCGAAATCAGCGCGCCCCGTCGCCTGCCTTGGCCAGCAGCGAAACGAGCTCGGGCACCAGCGTATCGGGCGAGCCCTGTGCCACGGCGCGCTCGTAGGTCAGCTGCACGCCTTCGGCAATGGCGCGGGCCGCGCCGCTGTCCTGTGCCATCTGCGTGTAGTAGCCCAGGTCCTTCAAGGCATTGCTCATGGCAAAGCGCAGGCCGGTGGCATCGCGCGCCAGCAGGTAGGGCTTGAGGCGCTCCAGCGCCACGCCGCCGCCGCCGCCCTTGGCCAGCACGTCCACCAGCACCTCGGGCGCCACCTGGGCGCGCTCGGCATGCGCGGCCGCCTCTGCAATCAGGGCCACGGTGCCCAGCGACACGTAGTTGTGCAGTAGCTTCATGCGGTGGCCGCTGCCCACCGGCCCGCACAAGGTGATGTTCTCGGCAAAGCAGGCCAGCAGCGGGCGCACCTGCTCGAACAGGGCGGGGTCGGCGCCCACCAGCAGGTTCAGCCGGCCCTCGGCCGCCTCCTTGGGCGTGCGCGTCATGGCCGAATCCATGAAGCGGCCACCGGCCTGTGCCACGCGCGCGGCAAGGCGCTCGGTGGAGGCGGGAATGGCAGTCGACAGGTCGACGACTACCGCGCCGGCACGCAGGCCCAGCAGGGCGCCGTCCTTCTCGTCCAGCAGCACGGCCTCGACCTGCGGGCTGCCGGTGACGCACAGCATCAGCACATCCACCTGCGCAGCCAGTTCGCTGGCGTGCTGCGCGGTGCGAACGCCGGCTGCGCGCAGGCTGTCCAGCGGCTGGTTGCCCGCGTGCTCCAGCACCGTGAGCGCATGCCCGTGCTTGAGGATGTTGGTGGCAATGCCGTGGCCCATGAGGCCCACGCCGATCAGGCCGACATTCAGTTTCTTCATTCGCTTGTCCCGCTATGACGTTTGCTTGTTCGAAAGGCGCATTGTCGTCGGCGCGGGCAGGCCGCGCAGCAGCCGGGATTCAGCGCTTGCCGCCGAAATCGAAGACCTGGTTCAGGCCCAGCGTGTAGACCGTGTCGCCGCCGCCCAGTCCGAGCCGGGCCACGCTCATGTCGATGCTGGTCTGCGGCGCCAGCTGCCAGCTCAGGCCCAGCCGCGTGCCCCATTGCGAGAACGAGCGGTTGCGCTCGGCAATCAGCGCCAGTTCGGGCAGCACATTCCATTGCACCTGCAAGCCGCCGCGCGAGGTGCGTGCGCCGTCGACGGGCGCCCAGTCGGCGCCCAGGTTGGCGTTGAATGCCAGCGGCTCCAGCACCTGCCAGGTCACCGCCAGCAGGCCCTGCCCACCCCAGCGTCCGCCGTTTGTCACTTCCTTCTGCGCGCCGGCCGACACCGCCGCGGACAGCGGCGCGTTGGCCTCGCGGCCGAAGAAGGTCCATTTCACCTGCGGGCCGAACAGGTCGCTGCGCGCATAGGCGCGCAGCGCGTCCGCGTTCAGGCCCAGCTCCACCACGCCCACGCCGCAGGCCGGCCCCACGTGGGCCAGGTTGGCGCTGCTGCGCCTGGCGTAGCTGTCCCACAGCTCCACCTGGCACTGGCCCGCCTCCAGCGTGCCGGCATCGTCCACCTCGAAATGGCCGCCGGCGTGCGCCGCGGCGGCACCAGCCAGGCAAGCAAGCGCGGCAGGCCCGCGACCCCTCCGGAAATTCAAGCGCATTCTTTTCATTGACCGCCGATCATGCGCGCACAGCACTACACAAACATGAACGGCCCCCGGGGCCCCCCTCAGATCTCGGCGCCGGGCATCAGTTCGCGAATGCGCTTGATGGCCACGCCCGCGGCCGCGGTGCGCGTTTCCACGCCCAGCTTCACGTACACCCGCTCCAGGTGCTTCTTGGCCGTGGCAGGGCTGCTGCCGATGATCTCGCCGATGTCCCGGTTGGTCTTTCCCTTGACCACCCAGTACAGCACCTCGGCCTCGCGCGGCGTGAGCTTGAGGGACAGGCTCATGGCCTCGATCACCGCCGTGTCCGAGGCCTCGCGCATGATGACCAGCCACTCGTCGCCTGCGTCGTCGTGGCCGGTCTGCTGGTGCAGGCGCAGGCTCAGCCGCCGGCTGCCCTGCTCGATCACCAGCGGCGGCGGCTCGATCTGCCGAAGCTGCGCGTCGGGCAGGTGGCGGCGCAGCCAGTCGAGCACCGGCGCAGGCGTCTCGGGAGCCTGCGTGCCGCAGTAGCGCGCCAGCAGTTCGCGCGCCAGCGCGGTCTGCCAGATGATGCGCCCCTCGGGCCAGCGCACCGTGGCGCTGGCGTAGCCGAAGGCATCCAGCGCATTGCGCGCCTGCCCGGCCTGGCGCGCCTGCTGCCTGGCCTGCCGGGCGCCCTGCAGGTGCACGTTCATGCGCGCCAGCACTTCCTTGGGCTTGATGGGCTTGGTGACGTAATCCACGCCGCCGGCCTCCAGCGCGGCCACCAGGTGCTCGGTGTCGGTCAGGCCGGTCATGAAGATGATGGGGATGTGCGCGGTGGCGGTGTCGGCCTTCAGGCGGCGTGCGACTTCGAAGCCGTCCATGCCCGGCATCACCGCATCGAGCAGCACCACGTCGGGCCGCGCCTGGGCCGCACGCGCCAGTGCCTGCTCGCCGTTGGTGGCCACCAGCACCGTGTAGCCGGATTCGTCCAGCGCGTCGTGCAGCACGGCCAGGTTGTCGGGCACGTCGTCCACGATGAGCACCAGGTCGCCGGTGCCGTTGGCGGCGTCGCGCAGGTTGTGCACGAGGGTGTTCATTCGAGTTCCGCCAGCGATCGGGCCAGCGCGTCGAGCTGGAATTGCCGCGCCATCGCGCGCTGCCTGTCGGCCCACGGGCCGCATTCGGGCTGCAGGCGTTCGATCTCGTCGAGCTGGTTCATGATGCCGCGCAAATAGCCCAGGCTCACCGCCTCTTCCAGCAGGCGGATGCGCTCGTGCGATGGGCGCACCAGTGGTGGATCGGGCGCATCGGGCGCACCGGACGCACCGGGTTCGGGCGGCACGCCGGCGGGCTCGCCGGTCCAGCGCAGTTGCAGGCGATGCTCGAGCCAGTCGAGCAATTCGGTGTGGCGCACCGGCTTGACCAGGAAGTCTTCGGGCGTGATGCCCGCGACGTTCTCCAGCCGCTTGTCGAAGGCATTGGCCGAGACGATGGCCACCGAGGTGGCAGGCAGCCCCAGCCGGCGCGCGCGGCGGATGGTCTCCCAGCCATCGATGCCGGGCATGGCCAGGTCGACGAACATGGCATCGGGCTTCAGGCCGGCGGCGATCAGGTCCAGGGCATCGTGGCCACTGGCCGCCGTGCGCAGGTCGAAGCCCAGCGGCACGAGAAGATCCTGG
>JAFECZ010000303.1 GCA_018241905.1 Pseudomonadota bacterium | reverse complement strand
CACCGGCAGGCAGGAGCACGAAGGACTTCGTGTCGCGCGCCTGCGTGGCCTGGCCGGCGCATGAGTGCATGCCCTCGGCGCAGTCGTTCTTGCCGGCCGCGTTGATGCCATAGCACTTCTCGAGCTTGTTCTTTTCCATGCGGGCCATGTTGTCTTTCACGACTTGCGGCGCCTTGCTCATGTCCATGCCCTGGCCCTGCGCCGGCAACGCGGCAGCGGCCAAAGCGAGCCCCAATGCCGCGGTCAACGCGGAACTTGCCATTACCTGACGATTCATGGTTCACCTCGCGCTTCAAAAACGGTCTCGACGAGACCATCGATCCGTAGTTCGTCGCGATTCGGCTGAAAGTTACTCGGTCCACCAAGGCATTGGGCTGCCAAGAAGCGTGGCCGTGCTGCACACGCGGGCAGGTCGCGACGGTCAGAATTCCGGAGTCGAATGCTGCTTGAAGGCAACAGATCAGCGGGCAATACCCGGTTTCGGGGGATTCGGTAAACGCGGTTACGGCAGGAAGATTCGCCTACCCCTGTAACCGGAGATTTCTGTGCCCCTGTCGCCCCTTCCGCCTGCTCCTGCACCTTCTGACCGGTCCCGCGCCAGAGCCATGCTCACTTGCGCCGGGCTTGCGCTGGCCACCGGTCTGGTTGCCTGTGGCGGAGGTGGTGGCGGCGGATCCACGCCAGCAACTTCCTCGGCTCCCGCTCCCGCTCCCGCTCCTGCGCCAGCGCCAGCCTCGGCCCCAGCGCCCGCTCCAACTCCAGCGCCCGCTCCAGCCCCGCCTCCTGCCTCCGCCCCCGCGCCAGAGCCCTCTCCCACACCGTCCAAGCCCCTGTCCGAAACCTCGTACAAGAACTTCAAGGAAGTTGGACTTACGGCGCAGGCCCTGCCGCCCGAGATTGGCGGCGTGGCGGCGTTCCGCACTTTCCTGGACGCCGACGGCGACGGGCTGGTCGACGTCTTCGCAGCTCGCCAGACCTACGACCCGAACACCTCCACGGCATCGACCGCGACGCCGGCCACTTTCACGTTCTGGCGCCAGCTACCCAATGGCCAGTACGAGATCGACACGAATCGAATCGCCTCGGGTACCGGCTGCATCCACCCACGCAAGCCCATCGTGGCCGACTTCAACGGCGACGGGAAGCCCGACGTGTTCGTGGCCTGCCACGGCTATGACGCCGCCCCCTTCCCTGGCGAGAAGAACAAGGTCGTACTCAGCCGCCCGGACGGCAAGTACGACATCAAGGATGCAGGGCCCGACGTCGGCTTCTTCCACGGCGCCACGGCGGCGGACATGAACGGCGACGGCAAGATCGACGTGGTCGTGGTGAACAACTTCGATCCGCGCTCGGCCTACGCTCTTCTCAACGATGGCACCGGGCAGTTCACCTCGGAAACGACCAATCGGTTCCCCGCGGCAATCCGCAACCGCCTCTACTTCTCGGTCGAAGTCGTGGACATCGACGAAGACGGCAAGCCGGACGTCTGGCTGGGCGGCCACGAGTGGGAGTTCAACTCCGAGTCGGTGGTGCTGCTCAATCCGGGCAACCATGACTACTCCGCCGTCACGCCCGTGTCGCTGCCTGCCGTTCCCAATGAGGGCGTCGTGCTGGATGTCTCCCTGACCGGTACCGGTGCGGATCGCAACCTCTGGCTGGTGCGAACTTCGGGTGGTGACGGGACCTTCTACCAGAGCCGCGTGGTCCAGAAGATCAACTGGGCGACCAAGGCCTCCAGCGTGGTGCTCAACCAGCGCCCCGCCCAGTGGGTGCCATGGATCTTCCCGGCGACCGTCAACGGCCAGAAGCTCATGGTGGCGGATGACGCGGCGCTTGGCCTGAGCATTCCGCAGTAAGGAAGCAGTTGCAAAAGGCAGCCGCGCCATGCCGAGAGGCTCGCGGCCGCTTTTTTCTTGATCATCTTGGCTGGAGATATTTCCAATTCGTCTTCTGACTGACTCGGCAATGGCCTGCTGCTAGCGCTGCGAAGCCTGTGGCGTCACAACCTGCGCGTCGGTCATTCGATACAGCACGCTCTTCGGGTCCGAGCGCAGCACATGCAAGACGCCCCGGACCGCCACCACCTGCCTGGCCGCAGCCATGGAGGACCGCGTGTTGACTTCGACCACCCCCTCGGGTCCCACCGGGTCGCACGAGCCGCACCACAGCGGCCTGTCCGTCAGGAGGAACTGGCGCGTGTGAGTTCCTTCTCCCACCGGCATCATGAATCCGTACAGAGTCACCCGCTTGCCGTCCAGCTGCACGACGGGCGGAAGAAACTGGGGAGCCACATGCCCATCCACGTAATGAACGCCTACCTTGGCGAGGATGCCCCACGGCAAGGTGTCGCGTGGCGCATGCGTCCAGTCGAGCATCTCGCCGGCATCGTGTGCAGCGGCCGCCGTCACCACGAAAAAGCCCGCCGCCGCGACGCGGCGGGCCAGCGCGGCCATTGGAGATTGGCGCGTGTTCAAAGCCTGAAGTCCGGATCTTGGTACACGAGCTTGCCGCCGACATAGGTCGCCAGCGCCTTCAGGCCTTCCACCTGCTTGTCGGGGATGGTCATGTAGTCGGCCGACAGCACCACCATGTCCGCGAGCTTGCCTGGCTCGATCGATCCCTTGATGGCGGTCTCGTCGGTCAGTTGCGCATAGTTGATCGTGAACATGCGCAGCACCTGCTCGCGCGAATGCAAGGCCTGGTCCGCACCGTACACGCCTGCGGAGATCGTGTCGCGCGTCAGGAAGTGGTACATCGCGAAGAACGGCGAGTACGGCACCACCGGCGTGTCCGTTCCACCCGAGATCTGGAAGCCCGCATCGGCATAGGCCTTGGCCGGCGTCACCTGCGCCGCGCGCGCCGCGCCCCAGTAGTTTTTCAGGATCGGGGCCACCAGGTACAGGTGGTCCTGCAGCGACAGGCGCAGGTTCAACGCCTTCATGCGAGGAAACTGTTCCGGCCTCGTGATGAAAGCATGCTCGATGGCCCAGCCTTGCTGCCCGATGGCCTTGTCGGCATTGGCAGCCTCGTAGGCTTCGAGCACCTGGTCGACCGCCGCATCGCCCACCGCATGCGTCGACACCCGCCAGCCCAGCTTGTTGAGGCCGACGACCAGCGCGTCGTACTTGTCGTTCGGCACCGTCTGCAAGCCGTAGAAGGTGCCGCCCTTGCCGTAGGGCTCGGCATACGGCACGGTCATGTGGCCGCCTTCGAAGCCTCCGTCGACGCCGGTCTTGGCGCCCCACACGCGCACCCACTCGTCGCCCTCGCCCGGCTTGATCCCGCCGGCGGCGACCTTGGCCTTGAAGGCCTCGAGGTCGGGGTTGAATGCATTCATCAGCACGCTGTAGCGGATGGTGAGCTTGCCGCTGTCGCGCAGCTGCTTCATCAGCGGATAGTCGGTGAAGATGTCGCCGCGATAGAAACCCGGCACGCGAGCGCTGGTGATGCCCACCGCATTGAGCACTTGCTGCGTCTTGACCAGGTCGGCCGTGGTGACGGGCGGCGCAGGTGGCAGCGTGACGAGCGCCTTGGCGGTATCCACGATCTCGCCGGTGAGGTTCCCGTTCGAATCCCTCGTGATGGCGCCGCCCGTCGGTACGGGTGTCGAGGTGCTGATGCCCCACTTTGCAAGGGCCGTGGTGTTCAGGATGTAGTCGTGGCCGCCGCGCACCAGAACCACCGGCATGCCGGGCGCCGCAGTCTCCAGTTCCGTGGCCAGCGGAAGGCGCTGCTCGGCGAGCTGCGCTTCGTGCCAGTCGGCGTTGGACACCAGCACGTCGCCGGGCTTGGCGCTCCTGGCCGCGTCGCCGACCTTGGCGAGAAGCTCGGCCATGGTGCGCGTCTTCGAGAGATCCATGCCGGGGCCGCCGCCTTCGTTGTGCATGTGGTTGTCGGCAAGACCCGGAACCACGGTACGGCCACCGAGGTCCACCACCTTGGTGCTCGGCCCGGCGTGCGTCATGGCGGCATCGCTGCTTCCGACATACATGACTTTGCCGTCCTTGACGGCGACCGCCTGGGCGACGGTCGATGCGGAATCGACCGTCACCACCTTGGCGTTCGTGAGAACCAGGTCCGCCGAGGATGCTGGCGTCCTGTTTTCACTACCGCCGCAACCAGTCAATGCCACCAAGGTCAAGCCCGTGCCCGCAAGTCCAGTCGCGATGGAAATCGCGTTTCGTCTCATTGCTTCCGTCTCCTTGTATGCCGCGCAAGTCGGCGGCTGCATCGATGCTAGGAAACGTGTGCCCCGCGTATAAGGGGGGCGCTTGCAATTCAGTATTGCGCCGCTGGAATACTGCGATGCGGTTCGTCGGCGGGCCCTGCGGGAGCCAGCCCCGCCACCAGCGCATCGACGAACATGCGGCCGCTCAAGGTGAGCGCGCTTCGAGACGGGTACAAGACATAGATCGTCATCTGGGGCGGCGACCACCTCGGAGCGACGACGCACAGCTGTCCCGACTCCAGGTGGCTGCGGCACAAGGACTCGGGCAACTGGGCCACGCCGACGCCGCCTATCGCGGCCTCGCGCACAAGAAGCAGGTTGTCCGTCATGAGCCGCGCATCCACCGCGACGTTGTGCTCGCCGTGTTCGGGATGGCTCAGGGTCCAGAGCGCCGGGTTGGAGAAGAACGTCCACCCTACCGCGGGCAAGGAAGAAAGCGCCTGCGGCCCGGGGTCCGCAGACAGCCCGAGCTGCAGACGGGGAGACGCAACCAGGATGTACTTCCCCCGCGTGATCGGCCTGGCGACAAGGCTGGAGTCACGCAGCGGTGTCAGGCTCGGCTGAATGGCGAGGTCGGCGGGTTCGCTGAAGGGACGATTGCGCCCATCGGTGGTCTCGATGGCGATGTGCACCTGAGGATGGCGCGCCATGAAGTCGATGGCGATCCGGCCCACGATTTCCGACGCCATGGCCATGGGGCATGAGATGCGCAGCGTTCCCGATGGCTCGAGCTGGGATTCGCTTGCCGCCGCGATGGCGTCCTTGAACTGCCCCCGGACGCGCACCGCATCCTCGTAGGTGCGTTGACCGATCTCGGTCACGGCAAAACGCCGGGTGGTGCGCACGATCAGGCTCACGCCCATGTGCTTTTCGAGCGCAGCGACCGAGCGGCTCAGCCGCGAGGGCGGCGTGCCAAAGCGCGTTCCCGCCGCGTTGAAGCCGCCGGCATCCACGACGGAAATGAAGGCCATCAGGTCTTCGAACAGGCTCGGCAGATCATCCATGGGTCCCAGATCCGGAAAGCGGATGCACAGTCCTGGCATCTCGATGCAGATGCAATCTATTGATAAGTAGTTTACTTGTCAATCATCCAGGGCCGTTCGCCGCAGGGTGCGCGGCGCGCCGGCTCGGCTTCTCAGCTCTTGAAGATCGCTTCCAGATCGACCGGCTCGTCGTCGCCGTCCAGCTTCATGCTGCTCTCGATGTGATCGAGGTGCTCCAGCATGAGCTTTTCCGCGCGCGAGGCGTCGCGCTTGCCGATGGCGTCGATGATGTGCGAATGCTCGTCGGCCCGGCAACTGGTGGCGGTGGGCGCGTCGTAGAGAAAGATCATCAGGCAAGTGAGCATCGACAGCTCGCGCATGCTGCGCGCCAGCGCAGTATTGCCGGCCAGTTCTGCCGCCAGCGAATGGAATTCGCCTGAGAGACGGATCACCGCGCGCTTGTCGTCCCGCCTGCGCGCGTCCATTTCGAGCTCCTGGTGCTGGCGCAGCTTGGCCAGCTTCTCGGGTGTCAAGGTGTCGACCAGCCGGCGCAGCACCGCAGGCTCGATCAGCCGTCGCGCCTCGAACACATCCAGTGTCTGCTCGACGGTGGGCCGCGCCACGTAGGCACCGCGCTGCGGAAAGATCTCGACGATCTGTTCATGCGCCAGCCTTGCCAGCACTTCGCGAACGCGCGCCCGGCTCACGCCGAAGATTTCCGCCAGCCGCTCCTCCACCAGCTTGGTGCCCGGGTGCAGCCTGTGCTCCAGGATGGCGACGTAGATCTTCTCGTAGATCTCGTCGTGCGCGTTCTCGCGCTGGAGCCTGGCTTGCGACGTACCGCGGCGGGCGGCCTTTTTCGGCGGCGTTGGCATGTGAGCGGGATGGCGATGGTGCGTGTCGTGCGGCTCGGGGGTGCCACGCGCCCGCGACGAGAGGGAACGACCCGCGCGGCCCGCAGCAGCGCCGGCGATTGTACGAACGCGCCCGCCAGCCTCGATGGCCATGCGCAGCGGATCGCCCTCCTCGCTCATGGCCATGGGGGAATCTCGAGAACACCCACGCGGATCTTCTGGCTCATGCGTGCATTTTGTGGTGGGTGCAGTTTTTTGTCGACGGTAGTGTTAACACTTAAGCCGAGACGAATATTGTTGACCATCATGTCGACACCTTGGTTGCCATCTCCGAAAACATTGGCCCGGAGCTTGCTACAAGCACTAGTCATTGAGGACGAAAGCCGATCCGCACTGCCGAGGGGCAAGACCTTGGAGATCCACTCATTGTCAACAGTCATGTCGAACACAACGCACAAACCTGGTGCCCGAAGGAGT